>NZ_JAVJRX010000048.1:0-26219 GCF_040219735.1 Coleofasciculus sp. G1-WW12-02
CGGACATGTTCGAGAATTTACCCAATTCTTGCGCTCAGTTAAAGCGTAGGTGTATACCCTACGGCACTGCACTAGCCCTTCCTCAAAGATGGTTATTTGAGCGCTAGTTGGTTTTAGTTTAATCTCGTAAATTAAAGTAAACATTTGCTAGGGCGTTAGCCATGTATCTAACACTCATTATACTACACTATTTATTGAGTGTTATCAGGATAGATTAAACTCGCAACTAAATTTGCTTTGCTGAACGCAACGCGAAAGTTTCATCCCCTGGTTGAAACACAGGGGCTTTCACCATCGCTATCCTGTAACGACGCGATCGCACTTTTATCTGGGGTGTCATCTGGGAAAAAGGGGGTAAAATTCTCAGGGGTAATGTGAGGTAAACCCGTGATGATAAAGATCATCAGCGAGAGTAGGGTAACGGAAACGATAATTAGGTTAGTTAGGTTAGAACGGCGAATTCCCCCTAAGACAATTAGCGTCAAGATAACCACTGTAACCAGCGCCATGGGGACTAACCATTGATTCGCATCCAGACGCAACGCATTTAACAAATAACCCGCAAACCCCAAAGCCGCCGTCGCCGCTGATGCTGTTTTCGCTAAGAGGAACATCCAACCGGCAGTAAAGCCCAGCCAAGGGGTAAGATAGCGATACCCATATTCATAAGTCCCGCCACTAACGGAATGATTCGCCGCGAGTTGGGCGCTACTTAACCCATTACAGGCGGCGAGTAAAGCTGCGATCGCGACGGCTAAGATTACCGCTGTTCCAGCGACTCCGGCGGCGATACCAATACTGACAAATACCCCGGTTCCCACCATCGAACCCAGTCCGACTAGGATAGCACCCCGGACATCCAATTCTCGTTTCAGCGAGGGTGGCGCGTTGGATTTTGGCATAGAGACACTCCCCTGAGTCATCATTATGCTGCTTATCGTACCAAGTATGATGGGGTAGAATTTCGTGTCGAGTGATCTACGATACAGGCGACAAGAAATTGAGGGAATTTTGGCTTAATGGCACTGAAAAGCGTGCATTTTGGTATCGCCGAAATCCTTAATATACTGTAGGGTGGGCAATGCCCACCAGCCTGAATTCAGTGCAATAAAATTAGCGCGATCGCTCTCTTTTTTACCTAGATTCAGGTTATGATAGTAAGGTGGCTACTGTGACTACTTGTGAACTTAAGTCTTTGAATGTTTAGTCTTTATCTGGTGCGGCTACCTTAAAGCTTACTTTAATATCAGAGTGGCAAACATTCTTAAAAGCAGCTTGAATATTTGGTAGTTTCTCTTCAACTAATTTTAACAAAGTTTTGGTATGAATTCCTATGCAAGCAACCTTGCCATCAAAGGATATTAAATGACACTGCTGTCTAAGTAGTTCACGACATTCACCTCCTCTTGAATTAAAATACAAACTAAGACATGATTTTTATAGGCTTCTTCAGGACTAATTGACCATTGAACTGTATCAATACTGCCATACCGTGATTTAACTTGAATGCCAACATCCGGTGCACAAGTCAGCGTAAAATCAACTTTACCGTCACCACCTAACCGTTGTTCATAGTCAATCTCAGTCACCCAATCACCTAAACGCGCTTTAACAACTTCCTCAGCTAGTTTTCCCTTCAGGTTGTTAATAAAGACATCACGAACGGAAGAATTGCGTTTATACTTTTCCGCCATCTGCCAACAAAAGTCTCTTAGCTGTGTCAATCTCTCACCGGAGATAACCGTTAACTCGCTGTGCTGTCCTTCTACATCACAATGCAGCAGATGTCCAGATTTCAGCCGTTGAATAAAATCGGTTTGTTGCGATCGCAGTAAAGTAATCCAGTCCATGATCCGTTTGAAGGTAATGGTTTTCTAGCTATTATCTCTAGGTTTCAGTAGTTTTATACTATTTGGCTCATCAAAGTTTTCATGGTTATCCATAGTGTCTAAAATCGCTTCCTGTTCCTTTAACGACTCAATATTGTTGCTCAACTCCACTGTGTTTCTAGATACTCGATTGAACGATAACCAAACTACGGTCGTAGTGAAACTAGCTCCTATAATCACCGCTAATGGTAAAATAACACCATTTTCAGTCATCGAAACTAATGGAATGCAAATCCCTAGCATTCCCGTGGCAAATCCCCAGATAATGGCAGTGGCGGCAAGTTTAAATCCTGCTCCTTCAGTTTGACGTATCATGAGTATTTTTCACTAAGGTGTTGCTCCAAGTTTCTAAAAGTCTAGACCCATTTACCCATAACTGGACTTGTGCTAGACAAAACCAGGTCATCCTTTAACCTGAGAAAGCTCTGTTCTACTCTTGTTTTGGTGTATTACAGTGGGATATCCTGGAAAATATCGACATCGCGAATTCGACAACAGATATCAAACCTGCGTAGGCAGGTTTCGTTTGTGTAGCTGCGGTTTTAACCGCCAAGCTATCTTATTTTTTCTCCACCAGCCTACGCACCAATGTTGCTAATTGTTCCGCACTATCCGTTACCGCTAACGATGCAGCTTTTTCTGCCATTTGCTGGAGAATTTCCGGAGATTTGAGCAAATAGGACACCTTACTTTCGAGTAATTCGGGGGTGAGTTCAGATTGAGGAAAAACAAGAGCCGCTCCCTTTTGGGCAAAACTAGCGGCATTAAAGCTTTGGTGATCTTCTGCGGCGTAAGGATAAGGAATTAAAATAGCCGGTGTCCCCGTTATCGCCAGTTCCGTTAACGAACCTGCACCCGCCCGACTAATGGCTAAATTCGCCCGTTGTAGTAGGGCTGCCATGTTGTTATAAAAAGGCATTTCGATATAGTGGGGATGCTCTAAAGTGGAAGCGTCTGGATCTTTCTCGCCGGTTAAATGTACCATCCAAGCGCCCAATTCAAACCAAGTCTTGGCGCATTGACGCACGAGTTGATTCACACTAACCGCTCCTTGGGAACCGCCAACTACGACGATTAAAGGCACATTTTCGGGAATCGGTAAATCTAAGGGCTGAGGCTTCCTAAAATCAGCCCGAACGGGTGTACCCACGGTGACAGTATGGGCTTTGGGTAAATACTTCGAGGCGGCGTCAAATCCTAGCGCCACCTGATTACACAAGGGACTCAGCCAGCGGGTGACTTTTCCGGGAATGGCGTTGGATTCGTGTAAAATAACAGGCAATCCCTGTAAACGTGCCGCGACGATCGCAGGTCCTGCAATATAACCGCCTGTGGTAAACAGAGCATCAAATTGCCGGGTTTGGATGAGTCGCTGCACCTGTCGAATAGAACCCACGAGGCGTCCAAAAATGCGAACTGTATTTAGTCCCAAGGGTTTCTGAAAGCCTTCGACAGGAATCTTGTGCAGGGGATAGTGTTGGGGAATCACCGATTGTTCCACACGGTTCGGCACGCCCAGCCACTCAATTTGGTACTCTGGTAACTGTTGAGCTAGCGCCAGCGCCGGAAATAAATGTCCTCCTGTGCCACTGGCAGCAATCAATAAGCGAATTGGAGTGTCAGCCAAGGTCGTTGTTCCTCCTAAAGGCGACTATTCTGTCGAGTTAAAATCGAGAATTGGTAGTAAAGCAAGCGAATATACCATTTTATCTGTCCAATTGGAAGCCAATTTCTTTATTAAACTATTTCCTACGATGCCCCTAATGCACCATCCGGTCAATTTATTTCGTCGCGTTTCCCGTTCCTTGAGTGTCCTTTTCACGGGATATAGAAAACCTCTCTCCATCCCCCCTTGCCCCCCTTTGAAAGGGGGGTTAGAGAGCGGCTTTGAATTCTCCCCAGGGTGTGAAAAGTCAGGTTCCTTGAGTGCGAAAACCAAGGCGTATTCCCTGAATGGGTCAATGATTTTGTTCTTGGCGGTGGGTTTAACTGTGGGATGGGCAACCGCGACAAAAGCAGAAGATCCAGCAACCGCCCCACCTCAGCTAAAAGAACTCCTGGCGCAAATCGATGCAGCAGCAAATCGCCAAGATGTGCAGGGTGTGATGCAGTTCTATAGCCAGGATTTTAAACATTCTGATGGCTTGACTCATGTCCAGATGGAGGAAGCCCTGAAGCAACTGTGGGAACGCTATCCCCAATTGATGTATCGCACCGAGTTACAGTCTTGGGAAAATCAAGGCGATGGTATGGTGGCGGAAACAGTAACCACCGTAACCGGAACTCAGCCAAACGGCGGTACGATGATTAAACTCGAATCCACGTTGCGATCGCGCCAACGCTACGAAAACCAAAAAATCGTTTCCTCGGAAATTTTGGCAGAACGTTCCCAACTCACCTCTGGCGTCAATCCCCCTAACCTGCAAGTGATTCTACCGGAACAGGTGCGTATTGGTCAGTCGTTTAACTTTGATGTGATCGTCCAAGAACCCCTAGGAGATAACCTGCTATTGGGAACAGCCTTAGAAGAACCGATCAGTCGCGATCGCTACAGCCAACCCAGTGACTTTGAATTGGATTTACTATCCGCAGGCGGCATCTTTAAAGTGGGACGAGCGCCCTTAAACCCCCAGGATCGCTGGATTTCAGCCGTATTGATTCGGGGTGATGGGATGACTATGATTACTCGACGCTTGAATGTTGTTGATCGGTGATTTGTCAGTTATCAGTGAACAGTGAACAGTGAACAGTTAACTGGTAAGGTAGAGTTTTGAGTGAACTTACTCATCTTCCCCATCTCCCCCATCTGCCTCATCTGCTCCCCCTGCTCCTGATAACTGATCTAACTTTTCACGGGAAGTCTAGAAACCTGAGTCGGGGCGGGTTTAGTCACATCCCTTGTGCAACCGAAAAGATAGTAGTGAAACCCGCCCCTACAGACGTTCTGATCGCCCTTTACTCAATCCCCTGTGTCAGAACATATTTCTTTCAAGTTATGGGCTTTTCTTAACAGGCTTCCAACCAATTTTCCGGAGTAAAGCTAGATCAAAAGCCTGATTAAAATATAGTTTTACCTATTTAATCAAAAATTAGTTGATAATCTTCACCCGATTGGGTGAACTGACAGGGGGAAGTCAGGTGATACGAGATTAAGCTACAAAAGGCTAAACATATCAAACCGATGGATGTCGCGATCGCGTCTTGTATCAGAGGCTATTTTTGCGATATTTAGCCTAATCTGCGGAACTTTTCTTGCAGCAATGAGTCGATAGGCGGGTAGAGAAGAAAAGCTGTTCAATGAGGAAGTTTAGCCTTCTCCATTGGCTTCTGTTCTCTAGGTAATGTGACATTTTTTTGACAAGACAAGCAAAATTTTAGTGGCGTGGCACACCTAATTTGAGGGATGACGCTTACACCCGCAAACTTAGGATGAATGGCACTGAAATAAACAGTGTGAGATCACCAAAACCTTTGATATACCGTAGGGTGGGCAATGCCCACCAGCCTTAATTCAGTGACATTCAACTTACGATCGCAATACTTTGCGCCCGATTTAACCTCAAATTTTGGGCATAAATTCATGACCTTGATTTCTGGTTTAGCCAATTCTTAATCCTGTAAATTTGAACCTATAGATTAGCACTCCTTTCACCAATGGCACCAATGAACAAGCTAAAAAATAAAAACCTACAGCCATATTTTTCTCCTTTACTAGGATTCTTACTCGTTTCTCTAGTGGGACTCAATGCTTGCGGACAACCTGCCAATCAGAGTGAGTTTTCCACTCTAATATCCCAAACTGAAACTGAGTTATCCGAAACTGAGTTATCCGAAGCTGAGTTACCCAAAACTAACTTATCCCAAGCTGAATCACCTGAACGCCGTTCAGAGGTGAAACAATCCCCAGACGCGGCTGAATCTCGCGTTCAACGCCAAGTTAAAGTCTTTTTTCCAGTCGCCAGATCTCAAGATTTCACTAACACTAAATCCGTTTGGCGAACCACATCCAGTCCAGGGGTTGCCCAATTCGCGATCGCCCAACTTCTCGCAGGTCCCACCTCCTCAGAAAAACAGCAGGGACTCGCCGCCGTTCCCCCTCTGAGTGGCAATTCTAACTGTGGTCAAGATTTTACTGTTTCTATCAATGATGGCGTTGCTCAATTGCAATTTTGTAAAAGAATGATTCACGGTGGTATTGGTGATTCAGCGCGAACGAAAAGCGCAATTGAGGCAACTCTTAAACAATTTTCGACGGTTAGCTATGTCAGAATCCTCGACCAAAATGGGAACTGTTTAGGTGATGAAAGTGGAGAGAATATTTGCCTGGGTAAAGGACCTAATCCTGAGAAGCTAACTCCTATATCCCAAATTGCGATCAATGGCGTTGGACCTGTCATGTTAGGAATGACTGTTCGCGAAGCTTCCCAGGCTGCGGGTATTGATTTAGTCCCCTTAAGTTCCAATCCTAATCCTGTTTGTGCTAGTTATAAGCCCACTAAAACTCCAGAAGGACTGGGTGATACGACGTTTATGGTGAGAAATGGACGTATTGCCCGAATTGATATTGGAGATTCTCGCCCTAGAACTGTCAGTGGTGCAAGGGTTGGCGATACAGAAAACCAGGTTAAATCTCTTTATGGAGGACGGCTTCAGGTGAATCCCTTACCCTATTCAGAACAGGGTCATTTCCTGACATTTGTCCCTCAAAGTCAAAAAGACCAAAATTTGCGCCTGAAGTTTGCCACGGATGGAACGAAGGTGACCAAAATTATTATCGGTCAACTCCCAGAAGTGGATTATCTCGAAGGCTGTCTAGATGTTGTACCGGGTGGAATTTAATCAAAGAGACTGGGCGAGGAGGAAGTCACAGCTACACAAACAAAGTCCGCCTGCGCGGACTGGGTTATAACGGAGGTGGTTAACCCGGATTAGGTATGAGCGCTTATCCGAACAGTATTGAGTCTTAATCTTTATGGCAACAGTATTATATTATTTTTGTTAGGTTTCGTTCCTCGACCCAACCTACTTATTTGGCTATTAAATGTCAACATCTCTGTTTATTTTGATCGCAAGCGTAAGGGGACATTATGAGGATAGATTTTGATCAAGAGACTGAAGCCGTCTATTTCCGACTTAAGGATTCAATAATTGTTGAGTCTGAAGAAATCAGCCCCGGCATTGTTTATGACTTTGACGAAAATGATACCATTGTGGGCATTGAGATTTTAAATCTAAGTCAAAAAAACCCCGACTCGATCAAAAATGTGAATTTTCCTTTCACCCAGGAGGAAAAAAAGCTTTTAAGAGATGTTTTAGGTTGGCTTACCCTGGTTTAAACCACAACAGGCGGGAGTCGGTGCAAAAAGCGAAATAAATTATTAAATTAGCGACTCAAAAAGACGGCGAGTCTAGAGGTGAAGGTGCGTTACGCTACCCTACCCTTCGGGAACGCTTCGCGATCGCTCTCCCCACGATGGCGGCGTGGCACAGCTAAAATGGTGGAATAGATTTGTTTTGTAGTGAGGGAACCTTAGCCCTCTAAAGCTAGGCGTTAAAGCACTAAGGTGCTTACTACAAACAAAGCCCTTTTTTAGCGTGCGGTAAAAGGGCGCACGTCGGTGCGCCCCTACGATTCTAATCCACCACGCCATATTTTATCCAAGAATAGATTTGAGCCGAAAATACCCAATCTGGCAGGCTGAATAATCGCATTCATTCAAATAATCCAACGGATGCCATTCATTATGGCTAATCGATTCAAAATAGCTGCCATCTTGCCGCGCAATCTCCGGCTCTATATTCGTTACATCGGCATAGTACATATAACACATTTCATTGGTTTGAGACCCCCCAATATACTTCCCCAAGGGCAGAACCTGAACCGAAAATCCCGCTTCTTCATCCACCTCTCTAACCGCCGCTTCCTCTGGCGATTCCCCTGCATCGATACCCCCAGTAATGGGACAAGGATAGAGTCGATGTTCTTGATTAATATCGGGAATATCGATACAAAGCGGCTGCTGTCTAATCAGAACCTCATATCCTCCGTTGTTACTCTGACTTTTTCTGATCAGAAATATCGCCACTGAATCTCGTCCCTTTCGTTCTAGGTAGTGATAGCCCCTAGCCGTTTCCTTAACCGTAATCCAATCGGTGCGAAAAATAATTTTCTCTTTACTCATCATTTGTAATGCTCGTTAATAGGCTTATTAATATTGTTTTACAACGCATCCAAGAAACTACCACAGTCGGGGCGGGTTTAGTCACATCCCTTGTGCAACCAAAAAGATAGTTGTGATACCAAGTTGCATTCAAAGATATAACTTTCCCTTTCCCTTCCCCTGCTCCCCCTGCTCCCCCTGCTCCCCCTGCTCCCCCTGCTCCCCCTGCTTCCCCTGATTCCAGACGCGCCATGGTACGTCTGGAACATTACATCCGTTGCATCATCAAAAAAAAGGACAGCGTATGCTAACGCTGCCCTAAACATTATTACAGACTGGAAAATTAAATGATCGCAGCCATCTTAACGTCGTTTTCGGCTAAGAGTTCTTGCAGTTCCTCAGCATCTACGGTTTCTTTCTCAATCAGCATTGCAGATAATTTGTCCAGGATGTGTTTGTTATTCACCAAGACATCTTTAGCACGATGATATGCTTCATCCACCAACTTACGCACCTCTTCATCAATCGTTGCGGCGGTGGTGTCGGAGAAATCCCGATCTGAGGCAATGTCCCGTCCTAAGAACATATTGCCATTTTGCCGTCCTAGGGCGACAGGACCGAGGCGATCGCTCATCCCAAAGCGCATGATCATTTGCCGTGCGACGCGAGCAACTTGTTGTAAGTCGTTAGAAGCACCGGTGGTCACTTCTTCTTCACCGAAGATAATTTCCTCAGCGATTCGACCCCCCAAAGCTACCGCCATTTGATTTTGCAGGTAGGAACGGGAATACAACCCAGAATCCATGCGGTCTTCACTTGGGGTAAACCAGGTTAATCCACCTGCCCGACCGCGTGGGATAATACTAATTTTCTGCACTGGGTCATAATCGGGCATTAACGCACCGACCAAGGCGTGACCGGCTTCATGATACGCCACTAACCGCTTGCGCTTCTCGCTCATCACCCGATCTTTCTTCTCAGGTCCTGCCAATACCCGGTCAATGGCGTCATTTACCTCATCCATGGAAATTTCGGTGAGGTTGCGCCGTGCGGCTAAAATTGCGGCTTCGTTAAGCAGGTTTGATAAATCGGCACCCGTGAAGCCGGGAGTCCGACGGGCAATTTTCTCTAAGTCTACATCCTTGGCTAAGGTCTTGCCGCGAGCATGAACGTTGAGAATTTCCAAACGTCCGGCGTAGTCGGGGCGATCCACGACAACCTGACGGTCAAAACGACCTGGGCGCAGTAATGCTGAATCGAGAACATCAGGACGGTTGGTGGCGGCAATAATAATAATACCCGTATTGCCTTCAAACCCATCCATCTCAGTCAATAACTGGTTCAGGGTTTGCTCCCGCTCATCGTTACCGCCGCCTAAGCCAGCACCGCGTTGACGACCTACGGCGTCAATTTCATCGATAAATACGATACAGGGAGCATTATTCTTGGCTTGCTCAAATAAGTCGCGGACACGAGAAGCACCCACACCTACGAACATTTCCACGAACTCAGAACCGGAAATGGAGAAGAAAGGTACGCCAGCTTCCCCAGCAACAGCACGAGCTAAAAGGGTTTTACCCGTTCCCGGAGGACCAACAAGCAGAACCCCTTTAGGAATTTTTGCACCAATGGCGGTGAAGCGATCCGCGTTTTTCAGGAAGTCAACCACTTCGTTGAGTTCCAGCTTGGCTTGTTCAATACCCGCGACATCGCCAAAGGTCACCTGGGTTTGCGGTTCCATCTGAACTCTGGCTTTGGATTTGCCGAAGTTCATCGCTTGAGAACCAGGACCATTTTGCGCCCGCCGCAGTAAGAAAAATAAACCGACCAGAAGCAGGATGGGGAAGAAGAGTCCGCTCAGGGTTCTGAACCAAAAACCATCATCACTCTGAGGTCGAACTTTAATATCTACGTTATTTTGGGTGAGAATACTGATTAGTTCTGGATCGTTAGGCAGGTTGACCAGGTACTGGGAACCGTCTTGAGAGGTTACCATTGCCTGAGTGCGGTCAGAACTGAGTTGAACGATCTCGACCTTCTTGCTGTTAACGTTATCAATGAACTGGTCGTATCTCCAGGTTTCCCGGGTTTGGGATGGTTGGTCTAAAAATGCTGTTGCCAAGGCGATGACTACTATCGCTAGTAGTGCATAAAGCCCCGCATTTCTCCATTTTTTATTCACTACTGATTTCCTCCTAAGACTTAGGATGTGATGTGATGACGTCGAATCGGCTGATTATATTAACTAATGTTAACGTCTATCAGAATATTTGGCGAAGTTGGTTTGGTCAAAAGCAGGGAATGAGCTAATTTTCTATTGATGTGGTATAATAAGAGGCTGTAATTATTTTTTAGACTCCACAAATAAACACTGCAACGGTGCTAAAACACCAGAAAGAGAGCGATACTCAAAGGGCTGATCTGACGTCAGAACGGTGTGAATGGGGATAATTTCCATGACACTATTGGTATACGCGATCGCGTCGAACTCCTGTACCCGTTCCTGATTCCAGGGAAATTGCCGAATTTCTAATCCTTGCTGTTCGAGCCAATTAATAAGTTGCGATCGCGCCACTCCCGGTAATATCCCCACATCAATCGGCGGTGTCCACCAGCAATCGTCTTTGGCGCCCCAAAGATTCCCCGTACTCGTTTCTAACCAATTCCCTTGATCATCTACTAATATAGCCTCCTGAGCGCCGAGTTGTTGTGCCTTTTGCAGCGCTAGCCATCCCCCCAGATAGTTCCCGGTTTTATAGGTAGGTAAGGAACGGCGCAAGTGGGGCGCTGCGGCTAACCAGGCGATGACACCATGGTGTTGGCGTTCGCTTAAATCGGCGGGTAGAGGACGCCCAGTAATCCATTCTCGCCCATCCGGGAAAATCACGATTCTCAGAACCTCAAATGAGGGGAGTAATTGTTCTGCACCGTGGCGGATTCTCTCCCAGTCAGGGAATTGCCAACCAAAAACCTGCAAACTGCGACGTAAACGCGCACAATGGGCGTCCCAATTGGTTAAGGGGTGGGAGAGGGAGTGGTGGTAAACGCGCAGGGTGGTAAAGGTTGTCGCACCGTAAATCAAGCCCGGATCATTAATCGCGAGTTCGATGCGATCGCCGAGAATAAGTTTACCGTTATACCAATAACCGACTTGGGACATAAGAAAAAAGTTCGTAGTACGCTCCAATCAGACAAGATTTTTCCCGATCACGTCTGAACACAATGAATTAGCCCTGCTTAAAGGGGGTACTACAGGGGGGTGGATATAGCTTAACATCATGGATAATTAGTATCACCATAAAAGCCATCATCCTTGCCCGTCTTATGATTCAAGTCAAAGAAAAACAACCCGATGGACCCAAAGCCCCCCCATGGTGGCAGAAGATTCAGTGGATTACTAATCCTCTGGATTACATGGATGCAGCAGGACAACGGTATGGTGATATTTTCAATGCCCCTGTTCTTGGCAATCATTCCTGTCTATTGTTTGTCAGTCATCCCCAAGCCCTACAACAGATTTTTACCAATGATACCAAGCAATTTACAGCTCCTCCGAATAGACTTTTACAGCCAATTGTCGGAGATCATTCGATATTTGTACTAGAAGGCGATCGCCATCGTCGGGAACGTAAACTTTTAATGCCACCGTTCCACGGAGAACGCATCCGAACTTACGGGACACTTATCTGTGATCTAACCGAGAAGGTAATGCGGCAGTTGCGTCCGGGTCAAACCTTTATTGCTCGTTCCTTGGTTCAGAAAATCTCCCTAGAGCTTATCTTAAATGCTGTTTTTGGTATTCATGATCCAGAGCGTTTTGGTCAACTGAATGCGCTAATTTCTACTCTGATGGATCAATTTAAATCTCCCTTCACATCAGGATTACTCTTTTTCCCAGCCCTACAGAAAGATTGGACGCCTTGGGGTTCCCTCCGTCGCTTACAGCAGCAAATTGCTCAACTAATCTATGCGGAAATTAGAGAGCGCCGTCAACAGAAAGACTCTTCTGGTTCAGACATTCTCACCCTGCTGTTATCGGCGCAGGATGAAGAAGGAAAACCAATGACCGATGAAGAATTGCATGATGAGTTGTTCACTCTATTACTAGCCGGTCACGAAACTACAGCCACCGCGATCGCATGGGCGCTGTATTGGGTTTATCGATCACCTGACGTGCAAAAGAAGCTATTGCAAGAATTGGATTCTCTCGGTCAAGAAGCAGATCCTCTGGATATTGCTCGTCTACCTTATCTCACAGCCGTGTGCCATGAAACGTTGCGGATTTATCCTGTGGCTGTCTTAACTGTACCTAGAACCGTGAAAGAACCCGTTGAACTGATGGGATATCAGCTACAACCTGGAACCCAAGTTTATGGCTGTATTTATCTCACCCATCATCGCCAGGATTTATATCCCCAATCTGATAAATTTAAACCAGAACGCTTTTTAGAACGCAAGTTTTCTCCCTATGAGTTTTTCCCCTTCGGTGGTGGAACACGGCGCTGTATTGGTGAAGCTTTGGCATTATTTGAGATGAAATTAGTCCTTGCCAAAATCGTCTCTCAGTATCAGCTAACTCTGGCACAACAGCAACCTGAGCGTCCTCAGCGACGGGGTGCAACCTTAGCGCCTAGCACAGGTGTAAGGTTAATTATGCAATCTGGGAGATAGGGGAGCAGGGGGCGGGTTTAGGGATTAAAATTGATTGTTTATCCTAGCTGGATTGCGAAAATCGCCCTAATAATTCGTATGGGATTTTAAGAAAATGAATTCTATTTTAACCTCTATAAAACAGCGAAATAATGATTGGTTGATTGCTTTGAATAATAATCAATTCAATGAATTAAACCAGGAAATATTTGATCAATTTTATCAATTAGATCGAGTTGAAACAGTTCCTAAGATTATTCTGGCTGAATCTAACTCTTACCGATTCCTTGCTGCATTTATCGCCGCTGTTGCTGCCGATTGTTCAGTATTTTTAGGCAATCCCAACTGGACACCACAGGAATGGCAGTATGTTTTAGCATTAGTCCAACCCGATTTAATTTGGGGAGATTTGTCAAGAGTCATTCCTCAAGAGTCATTCGTCAAAAATAACGGACAATGGATAATGGAGAAGGAAGCTACAATGGGTGTCACTGAATTGGGCGTTTGTAGTCAGCGCTTTAGCGTTGATGGCACTAAAGTGCCTACTCCGAACCCTAAAATAATGATTCCCACAGGAGGTTCCTCTGGTAAGATTCACTTTGCCATGCACACCTGGGATACCTTAATGGCGTCGGTGCGAGGGTTTCATCAGTATTTTGACCAGAAGCCTGTGAACTCATTCTGCGTCTTGCCGGTGTATCATGTCAGTGGGTTGATGCAATTTCTGCGATCGCTAACCACGGGAGGACGATTTGCTAGTCTACCCTTTAAAGACGTGGTGGCGGGAAAAGGACGAGATATTGACCCCAGAGATTTTTTTATTTCCCTCGTTCCCACTCAGCTACAACGATTACTCCGGGTGAATGCAGCGAGTTGGTTATCCCAGTTTCGCACGGTTTTGTTAGGTGGTGCGCCAGCGTGGGAGTCTCTCTTAACTGAGGCGAGACAACAGGATATTCGTTTAGCGCCAACCTATGGAATGACGGAAACGGCGTCTCAAGTGGTTACCCTGAAACCGGATGCATTTCTGGCGGGGAATAATAGCTGCGGTCAAGTTCTCCCTCACGCTAAAGTTACAATTCGCAGTACAACTGGGGAAGTTTTGGGGACGAATCAAATAGGGATTGTAACGATTGAAGCAGAATCTTTGGCTTTGGGTTACTATTCCTCAGGAGATCAGGGAAAATTCCCCCATTACCAATCACCAATTGAGGAAGAAAAAGCATTATGTATGAATGCAACGCCTGATAAAATCTCAACGCTGCAATCTGATGATTTGGGATTTTTTGATGATCAGGGGTATTTAAATATTGTCGGACGACACAGCCATAAAATTATTAGTGGGGGTGAAAATATATTCCCAATAGAAGTTGAAGCGGCTATTTTAGCTACCGAATTAGTGAGTGATGTTTGTGTGATTGGCGTACCAGATGAATATTGGGGGCAAGCGGTTACAGCGGTTTACGTCCCTCGTTTATCAGAGGTTTCTGTGGATGTTTTAAAAGCGGCGCTGATTAATCGATTAAATCGGTTTAAGCAGCCTAAATATTGGGTTTCTATTGGAAAATTACCCCGTAATGAGCAAGGAAAAGTGAATTATGAATTTGTTAAAAAAATAGCTTTAGCAAAACTTACACAGTAGGGCTGTGTACTGAAGTTTAGACTACGGGAAATTAACCCAGCTATAAGCAGCCGCGTATTTGTATGGATAATAACTTTGTAGGGGCGGGTTTCACAACTTAATTTTATTCTTGACCCTAATATGACTAAACCCGCCCGTCTCAATCATGAAATAAATGGGGTGAACTACCAATAAACTACGCAGATATCCAATATAGAGTAAGCCCAAGCTTTTGGCATTCCCCTGTGAAGTCTCCAAGTCCACATTCCCATAGGGGTCAGCGGTGGGAAGTTCAGGCGCTAGCTTGTTCCAACACCTGGGAGGAGTTTCGGACTAACTGAAGATAAAGGTCACTAAGTTGATGCGCGACACCATCCCAGCAAAACTTTTCCTCCACCCGCTGTCTTGCCCTTTGACCCAATTGATTGCGCCAGTCGGGGTGAGACAGAATCCGGTCTATTGCTTCAGCAAAAGCTACCTCATCTTTAGGCGATGCCAGTAATCCGGTTTCTTCGGGTACGACAGTAAACTGCAACCCACCGACATCACTGGCAATAACTGGTGTACTACAAGCCATAGCTTCAATTGCCACTAGACCAAAGGGTTCATAGTGACTGGGAACAACGCAGACATCAGCAGCCGTATAGTAAACTGATAGAAGTTCATCGCTAATGCGTCCGGTAAATGTGGTAATATCCCTCATCCCCAGTTCATCAACGATTGCCTCAATCCGTTCTCGCTCAATCCCGTCACTTTGACCCGGACGAGATCCCCCGCCAATAATCAGTTTTACCTGTGGATAATGGCGTATCTGGGAGCAACCTACAGCGCGAACTAGCGTTTCTATGCCTTTGCGCGGATCAAAGCGTCCCACATAAAAGATGATTTTGTCGTCAGGATTCCATCCTAATTGTTGTCGTGCTTGAGTGCGGTCAATCGCCCCAAAGCGTTGAATATCTGTGCCACAGGGAATAATCTCAATATTACCCTTACTCGAAACCAGCGATCGCATCTGGTCTTTTTCCTGGGGAGACGTAGCCACAGTGCGTTCGGCTGTCTCTAACACCGCTTTTTCCACTTCCAAGCGAGTACCAGCAATCATGGGGATCGCTTCTACTGACTGGTACTTTACCGCACCTAGAGAATGGTAGGTATGAACTTGGGGAATGGATTGCCGTTTTTTCCACTGCATCCCCACCCAAGCAGAAATCCAATAGTTGGTATGCACCAGGGAATAGCGAATACCTTCCCACTCCTGAAACCTCAGCAGATTATCTAAGAACTCGCTGGTATAGCCAAAGATCTTATCCCGTGGGACAAATGCATCTGGACCCCCTTTCAAACGAATAGTCCGACACCGTGGACTATGTTCTACAATTGTCAGATCATCAGCACTAGCTTTTCGGGTAAACATATCAACGTGCCATCCAAGGTGGGCAAGAGCTTCACCCAGATGGCGCACGTAAACATTCTGTCCACCCGCTTCTTCCTTGCCAATTTCTACAGCGGGGTCGCCATGAACTGAGATGAGAGCAATATGCTGTCTACGTTTACTGTTCATAAGTTGGTCTAATCCTCGATTTCAACAAGGGTTAAGGCGGATTAAGCGTTTGACTCTTGTGCAGCTTTTCCCTGGGTTCGTGTTTTTTGCGAGAAAACCTTAAACGCTTAGGGATTTGTCCGTATCAGTCTATAGGATGGTAAATGCTATGAACCCTTAACTTGCGATAAACAAAGGGGGAACCTACCCTTGAGTGGGAATACTTGCACCACATATCCTTCCCTTCTACTTTTCAAGAGAAAGAATTAAGTAACTGAAACGACCCCGGATTGGGCTGGTAATTCCCTACTATAGGGCTTGAGAAAGAATCTCTTTCAGGTTATGGAGGGCTTTACCAGACTACACCACATATCATACGAAACCTCATCGTTGTTGTATTACAGCTTAAAGGTGCAGACTTAGCAAAAGCTGATGAAAAGAGCTGAGTTTTACTCGTTTGAGAAGAGTATAGCTTCTAAACCCTAAAGTTGCAATATGTAAAAAAAAAATTAGTTATATGAAGATATCGCCAATGCTTCACCCGTACAGCAGCGTAAAGAGCAATGTCCGTGAAGTTTTTGTGACAGACGTAGTATGCTACGTCTCTACTCAGGGTATTTCACCGCAACCTGGTAGGGTAGGTAATTTCCCGCCTCCACTAGACAAAAAGGGATTCTAATCTGCTATGATAGTCAGGGTCATCTTGGAGAGGTGGCTGAGTGGTCGAAAGCGGCAGATTGCTAATCTGTTGATAGGTACGTAAGGCCTATCCGAGGGTTCGAATCCCTCCCTCTCCGTTCAATCAACTCCTTCGGTAGAACCAAGCCATTAGATTCACCGTTCACTATACTGGCGCAGCCATAAGCCTGCTTGTGGTAGGTGCACAACATGTTCCAGACGGTGGTTCATGACGACATGACAAATGACGAATGACGAACTAACTAAAGCAAGGCTTTGAGTAATGCCTGAAGCTTGAGTTGGATTTCTGCGAGTTCCTTGTCTGGCTTAGAACCAGCAACAATTCCCGCTCCCGCGTAGAGTCGAGCGCGGTAGGTGTTATCCTGAGTTGCAGAAAGTGGGTTGTTGTCGATTAATGCTGAACGAATACCGACGATGAATTCACAATTGCCTTGATAATCTATCCAACCCAATGGGGCTGCATATAGGGAGCGGTCAAAAGTTTCGTAGCGGCGGATCTGTTCTTGCACAATCTGGGTAGGGACACCTGCTACAGCAGGGGTAGGATGAAGTTGGGCGACAATATCTAGGGGATGGACATTGGTCAAAAGTTGTGCCTGAATCGGTGTCCACAAATGCTGAATGTTGGAGAGTTTGAGCAGTTGGGGAGCTGGTAAACATTGGGGGATGAGTCCCAACTCAGATAAACGTTGAGTGATAAAATCTAGCACAAATTGGTGTTCGCGCTGCTCTTTTTCAGAACCAAGCAAGCGATTGCCAAAATCAGCGTCTTCAGCGGCTGTCCTTCCACGGGGTGCTGATCCAGCTAAGGCATCGGTGATTAATAAACGATCACGAATACTAATTAAGCGTTCAGGACTAGCACCGAGAAAGTTCTGTCCTTTACCATTACTAGCTGAAAAGATATAGCAATCAGGATGGCGTTGGCGCAGATTATCTAGGGAGTTAACGACATTAAAGGGCTGGTGCGAAAAAATATCAATGGCGTTAGCGAGAACAATTTTTCTAAATTGATTTGCCTGAATTGATTCTAAGGCTGATACAACGGCTGACTTAAAGGATTCAGCATTGATTGAGTTTGAATTTATTAATTGTGAATAATTAATGCTTGTCCGAAAACGAGGTTGATGTTCTGATTCTTTAATTTCAGCAATCTGATTGTATATTTCTTTCAGGAGTAATTTTAGGTTAACTTGAGGGTCAACTTTAACATTAGCAACTAATGTATAGCGGTTTTTCCGACAAGCCACTTGCCAGCGAGGAAGAAAAATGGTAGCTGATGAAAACCGAGAATCTTTGCTTAAAGGAAAAAATGTAAAAAAGCAAAAAAAGTGAGGTCTGGCAAAAGAGATATTTTTTTGTCGTTCAGTCCAAATCCAAATGTCTTTTAGATAATTATAGATGACGGTCTTGGCGTGTTGAAACCGATTAACTCCTTCAAGTTCAGCATAGATAGTCGCATCAACAGCAAGAATGGCTTCATTCTCACTTCTTTTTTCTAAGTAAAACTGAAATTTTTGAGTTCCACCGATAATCTGGAGTACAGTCAGTGGATCGACCGTGGGAATTTCCACAGAAATACTGGCAATTTGAGTGCAGCCTTTCTCGAGAGATGCCTGCTGACAAGCAACAAGGAACTGGTATAGCTCCTTGTGGTTTGGCAAGCGATCGGTATGAGATGTTGACACTCCCTCACTAAAAGACGAGGGATTCTTCCTTTCTGCCCAATCGCACAAATTATGAGCCAATGTTCCACATCCCCTTAAAGGCTTTCTCTAACCGCTTGAGTGTTTGTTGTAGCACTTGCGATTGTACTTTTCTCAGTTCAGGATTAAATTTTTTCGCTTGAGTCAATGCTACGGCTTGACTGTTATACTTTAGTGCGGGGACATCAGCCGGGATAATATATTCATACAGAATTGAGCAAACGTTAATCGGAGTTTTACGCGAGTTTACCCAATCTTTACGCTCTCTAAGGGCATAGTTGTAGACCTGACGACATTGCTCTAGCCCGTCCTGAAAGATGGCTACCTGAGCGCTAGTTGGTTTTACTTTGAACTTGTAAATCAGATTAAACATTTGCAAGGATACCTGCAATATCGGTATTATCTTAGCATATTGTTACCTGTTGCCTAAGCCCGGAAAAATTGGAATGAAATTGCCTGATGATCCGAAGTTGCCGTTTTTTGTGCAAACGCTGCAACTCATCGCTCAGCCGCTTAAATTTCTCGACACCTGTACTCAGCGTTATGGAGATACCTTTACCCTCCGCTTACTGGGCACGAACTCCCCACCTGTAGTCTTTTTCAGCCACCCCCAGGCAATTCAATCCATATTTACCACTGAGTCTGACAAATTTGAGTGGGTTGACAATCCCCCGGTTGAAAACGCGGGGGATTCTTCGTTCATCCAATCACCTTCACGACTGACGCGATCGCGGATTGGCAGTCCAGCTCATCTGTTCGCCTTCGGGACTACATGTCATAAATTTCCCTCCAGGTCATATTAGGAGTGGTGTTTGGTCTTAACTCTGGCGCTCGGTATGACAGGCTTAAACAACTCATTGAGCCATTCTTGAACGATATCACCTCCCCCTTGAACTCGATCCATTTTTTCTGGACACCGTTGCAGCAAGATTGGGGTCAGTGGAGTCCCTGGGGTAAGTTTGTGCGACAACGGCAGCAAATTGATGATTTAATTTATGAGGAGATTACCCAACGTCGCACTCAACCTGAGGGAGACGATATCCTCTCTCTGCTCATTTCTACCCGTGATCAAACAGGTCAACCGATGACCGATATCCAGTTACCGGAAGCTTGGGTCAAAAGCATCCCCCTAGAAGGGGGACTTTTTATTAGTGTGCTAGGATATCCCTATCAACACCTGTACTTGGCATGAAATCTAGGTATCAGTACCGAATCTACCCTACACCTGGTCAAAGTCAATCGTTGGCACAATTGTTTGGGTGTGTTCGAGTAGTCTGGAATGATGCCTTAGCCCTGTGCCAGCAATCTGATCAGCTCCCCAAAACCACCGAGTTGCAAAAGGTTTGTATCACCAAAGCGAAAAAGACCCAAGCAAGGGGATGGTTAGGGGTAGTGTCGGCTATTCCTCTCCAGCAATCCATTGCCGCTCTGGGGGTAGCCTTCAAAAACTTTTTCCAGTCCCGGTCAGGCAAACGCAAGGGTAGAAAAGTTAACCCACCAAGGTTTAAGCGGAAAACCAACCGCCAATCCGCCCGGTTTACCAGGGGCGGGTTCAGTATTAAAAACAACAAGGTTTATTTAGCCAAGATTGGGAAGGTTAAAACCCAATGGTCACGTCCTCTCCCCTCTGAACCCAGTTCAGTTACGGTAATCAAGGATTGTGCAGGCAGATACTTCCTTAGCTTTGTGGTGGAGGTAGAGCCAGAAATCAACCCACCCAAGAACCCATCAATCGGGATCGATTTAGGGTTGAAAACCTTTGCGTGCTGTAGTAACCGGGAAAAAGTTAATAGCCCGGACTATTCCCACCTGTACCGGAAACTGAAACGACATCAGCGGCGGCTATCTAAACGGCAACGGGGTAGCAAACGGTATCACCGGATGCGGGCTAAGGTTGCCAAAGTGCAGGCAAGGATCAGGGACAAGCGCAAGGACTTCCTGCATAAATTGTCTACTAAGGTGGTCAACGAAAACCAAGTGATCGCCTTAGAGGACTTAAACGTTAGCGGTATGCTAAGAAACCGCAGGTTATCACGGGCAATATCTCAGGCTGGATGGTATAAATTCCGGTCAATGTGTGAGTGCAAAGCTAACAAGCACAATCGAGATTTTCGGGTCATTAGCCGATGGGAACCTACCAGTCAGGTTTGCTCTGAATGTGGATACCGATGGGGGAAGCTAGACCTATCGGTTAGGACAATTGTCTGTGTTAACTGCGGGGTGGAACACGATCGCGATGATAACGCATCGGCAAACATAGAAAGAGTCGGGGTAGGGCATACCCACGACATTAAATGGACAGGGAGCGCGTGTAAGACCCCGCCAGAGGCAGTGTGTGATGAACTGTCAACCCAACAAGAGTCTAGGCAGTCATTTCTTGACGGGCTGACTGGAAAGGAATCACCGTCCTTGTAGGGCGGTGAGGATGTCAAGAGACCAGTTAATCACTTTGTTGCTGCTGGGTCATGAAACCACAGCTTCCGCTTTAGCATGGGCTTTTTACTGCCTGCATCGTCAGCCGTCATGCCTAGAGCAATTAAGACGAGAGTTAGACAACTTGGGTGATCATCCTGAACCTGAAGCGATCGCGCAACTCCCCTATCTTACGGCGGTCTGTAAAGAAGCGCTACGACTGTACCCCATTGCCTTAATTGCTCAGCCGCGTCAGGTGAAAGAATCCGTGCGGATACAAGGTTATGAATTAGAGCCAACAGCGATCGCGCGCGGTGCTTTGTATTTATTTAACCCACCGCCGTCAGGATGTCTATCCCGAACCTGACCTATTCTGTACGACCGTGGCGACGAGGGATTACCATTGTTCCCTCTGATGCTTGTCCCATGGTCGTAAAGACCTAGCGTCATCTTCACTCATCTAAAGAAAAAGTAATAAGTTATCAGTAATACGTTGTAAAATAAGATACCTTTTTGATCCGATTTCTAGACCCAAAAAGGGGAAGCCAGGATTTGATTGCTAATTGGATCAGCGCTAGTCTACTGGATATCTAACTTGCTATCATGACCACAAAGTTCATTGCTCATTCCCAAAATAAGTTATGGTTAGCGGCGCTTAAACCACCGATGTATAGCGTGGCTATCATTCCCATCTGGATCGGCACGGCTGTAGCATACCGGGAAACTCATGTCATTCACTTGGGCATATTTGGCACATTTTTACTGTCAGCTATTTTAATTATTGCTTGGCTTAACCTTAGCAACGATGTGTTTGATGCCGAGACAGGGATTGATCGCAATAAACCCCATTCACTGGTGAATTTAACCGGAAATAAATCTCTGATTTTTGGGTTGAGTAATCTATTTTTAGCTGTAGGTATCCTGGGCATCATCGCGATCGCGTGGTGGCAACGGGACCCGACGGTGATTGGTATCGTCTTGCTTTGCTGCGCTTTGGGGTATAGTTACCAAGGTCCGCCCTTCCGACTGGGTTATCAAGGGTTAGGCGAGATTATCTGCTTTTTTACTTTCGGTCCCATGGCGGTGGCGGCTGCTTACTACTCTCAAGCCCAAACCTTCTCGTCAATGGGGTTAGCTGCTTCAATGATTATTGGCATTAGTACCTCGATTATTTTATTTTGCTCCCATTTCCACCAAGTCGAGGACGATATAGCCGCCGGGAAGCGATCGCCGATTGTTGTCTTGGGAACTCAACGCGGTGCTAAATTACTCCCTTGGTTAAGTGGCAGCATTGTTGCCCTGACAGGTTTGTTTATTGTTTTGGGGATGTTTCCGATTTGGACAGGATTGATCCTTGTGAGTTTACCCTTTGCCCTTGAGTTAGTGCAGTATGTTGGCTGCTATCACGATCAACCGGAAAAAGTCAGCAATTGTAAATTTATCGCCGTTAAGCTGCATTTTTGGAGTGGACTATTCTTGGGGTGGGGCTTTGTCCTGCCTAATCTATGGTATTGATGCCTTCCCTCTCACCTAGGTGTTAACTTAACCTGAAAGCAGGGGAGGCTAGGGAATAATTTTGACAGGTGAGTATTATTTCTTAATTCTCTACTAGGACAGAGGAAAGCTGCATTTTAAAATAAGGTATAAAAAATTAAATTAAACTATTTAAATGTTTGGAGCCATCTCCAGCGTTGAAGCTAGGCGTTTTTTGTTTACATTTATTTACAAAATTGCCGAGATAGATTTCCATCTCCTGAACGAGATTTGGGTGAGTTAGTGTTAACTCCTTGGAGGGAGGTAATGTTAAGTTCCAGAAGCATACAATTTAGTTAGTCGTCCATGATTCACTCACCTTAAGATTCAGAAGCGCTCTAAGCTGAGTGAAGTTCATGCACAAGTATTATGGTTTGTCAATAGTCACCAAGAGAGTCTCGAACAGACGCCGACTTTGAGTGCCAGACGACAGGCGGCTGAGGCTCATCCCCTTTAACCGAACCAAACCTGCAATTCCCAACTTAAATAAGGGCAAGGATTAAGGTTGAATGCAATTATTTTCAGCCAATTTACTTCGTCCTTATTCCTAAACTCATCTTTAACAAAGGATTCAATCATGCAACTTATGGATACGGCAAAACCCCACGAAAATACCACTAAAAAGATAGAATATTGGTGGCAAACTCCTGTACTCAATCGTCGGGCATGGACGTGGGAAGATGCTCGTAATGTGAAACACCAAGGCGAGTGGTGGCAGAATGCGGTTATTTATCAGATTTCCCCACAGAGTTTTAAAGACAGTGATGGCAATGGTGTAGGTGACTTGAATGGCATTATTGAACAACTCGATTACATTGCCTCTTTAGGTGTCGATGCCATCTGGCTGTGTCCAATTTATGAATCCCCGATGGAAGATTTTGGCTATGACATTACCGATATGCGGGATATCGACCCGCTTTTTGGCTCTCTAGAGGATTTTAAACGACTTTTGGCTGTGGCTCACTCCATGGGATTGAAAGTGATGCTAGATCAAGTTTGGAGTCATACCTCTGATAAGCATCCCTGGTTTCTAGAAAGTCGGCAAAATAAAAATAATCCTAAAGCAGACTGGTATATTTGGGCAGATCCTAAGCCCGATGGTTCGCCCCCCAACAACTGGTTATCCGCATTTATGGGTCACAGTGCTTGGCAATGGGGACCGGAACGTAAACAATTTTATATGTATAATTTCTTAGAAAGCCAACCTGACCTGAACTGGCACAATCCAGATGTGGTTGACGCGATTTTGGTACGGGCAAAATTCTGGTTGGAGTTAGGAATTGATGGTTTCCGCATCGATGCGCCTAACTTTTTCATGCACGACGCCCAATTGCGAGATAACCCCGTTCGTCCAGAAGATGCGTCTTTACCTGATGGTGTCGCCCCCGATAATCCTGTGGTTCGGCAACTGTTTAAGTACAACTTCTGCCGTCGAGAAACCTTAGACGCCCTCAAACCTATCCGTGAGTTAATGAATCAGTATCCGGGTACGGTTAGTTTAGGCGAAGTTACGTTCTGTGAAGACTCCATTGCCCTTGCCAGTGAATTTGTTGCAGGTGATGAACGGTTGCACATGGCGTACCATAGCGGACTCCTCGTCGATGAACCCATCAGCGCTAAACTGATGCGCCAGATGATGGAAAAAGTGTTAAGTAACTTTACCCAAGGTGGTGATTGTTGGATTGTCGGCAATCATGATTATGGTCGCCTGCGATCGCGCTGGACTGGAAAGGATGCTCAGGGAAATCCTTATCCGGAAAAATTTTATCAGATGATTGCGGCACTGCTTCTATCCTTACCGGGCGCAATATGTCTCTATCAAGGCGATGAATTGGGTTTAACCGAGGCAAGAATCCCTGAAGATATTCCTGTAGAAGATATTAAAGATCCTTTTGGTCAAGCCCTTTATCCGGCAATTAAAGGACGAGACGGTTCGCGCACACCAATACCATGGCAAGGGGATGCCCCCCATGCCGGATTTACCACGGCGGAAGAACCCTGGCTACCTGTTCCCGAAAGTCATTATCAACGGGCGGTGAATCTGCAAAATAAAGATCCTAATTCACTCCTAAATACCTGGCGTCGTTTACTCCACTGGCGCAAAAAACAACCGGCATTAGAAGCAGGTAACTTGGAAATTCTGGATACGGAGGAACCGATTTTTGCCTTTATCCGGCAATATGCCGAACAGCGAATCCTTTGTATTTTCAATTTGAGTCACGAATCTGCCCGCTATGACTTGTCGGGATATCCAGGGTGTGAGGAAACTAAAGGATTAGGCTTTACCACCAATCGCCAGGGTAATACGATCGAAATTCCTGGCTATAGTGTCTTCTTTTGTAATATGCCCCTGAGCTGTGATTATCAACTCAAGTCGAATTAAGGGTAGCGTGTAGAGACGTTGCATGCAACGTCTCTACAAGGTTATGCCAAACCTTCCACAACCGGATGGAAGTAAAACGCTAATCCCAAAACCACATAAGCCGCAAGCAGCAAAATCCCCTCCAACCAGTTTGACTTACCGTCAGAACTAATGGAATTGGCGATTAACACCGCGACGGCTACCGCCACCAGTTCAAAGGGGTGAAAATCCAAATCCATTGGCTGATCCAAAAACCAACCCGCAATCACCAAGACAGGGGCAACAAATAGGGCAATTTGTAAACTTGATCCCACCGCCACCGACACCGACAAATCCATCTTGTTTTTCATCGCCACTGTCACCGCTGTGGCATGTTCTGCGGCATTACCAATAATGGGTAATAGAATCACGCCTGTAAATAGGGCAGTTAATCCTAACTGGGAGGTGGCTTCCTCTAAGGTATCCACCAATAGTTCAGACTCCAACGCCACCAGTAGGGTTACCCCAAGTAACACCCCAATCCACAACTTTAAATTCACCTTATGTTCCAGTTCCTCACTAGAAACGGCTTCCCCCTCTTGTGACTCAATATCCACCATACCCACATCAAAAAGATAGCTGTGAGTTTTCATGGAAAACAGTAAGGTGAGGGCGTACACCACGATCAACACCCCAGCAACGGCAACCGATAATCCTTGTAACGTTTCTTCATCAATTCCAGGCGTCGTGGCATCCATCGCCGTCGGTAGTAGCATGGCAATGACAGCCAAATTCATTGAGGAAGCATTCACCCGCGCCACAATCGGTTGAAAGTCCTGTTCCTTGAAACGCAACCCGCCCAACAGCATAGATAATCCCATGACTAGCAGCAAGTTGCCAATAATTGATCCCGTAATCGTGGCTTTGACCACATTGACTAAACCCGCATTTAGGGCAATGAGGGCAATAATCAGTTCTGTCGCATTGCCAAACGTGGCATTGAGCAACCCACCCAAGGTAGGTCCAGCCACAACCGCAATTTCTTCCGTCGCCTTTCCCATCCACGCCGCTAGGGGAATAATCGCCAGGCAGGAGGTAATGAAAACTATAGCTGATCCCCATTCCAGAAAATGTGCGGCAATGGAAATGGGGAGAAAAATTAACAACAGAGACAGAATCGTGTTTTTGTTCAGCATCTAAAAATAAGCAGATGGGCACAGATTAAAGTTAACGGTGAGGATTGTCATTTGTCATTCGTTGATTGTTGAGTGGGAAACATCTCTCCCCTGCTCACCATAGTTCCACATGTCTCTACAGGCTCTCCCCTACTCCCCTGCCCCCTACAGATCCCCAGCAAGAGATGCCATAATGGGCAAGAATTGCTATAGTGCGATTAACTTGTGTGAATTTATGGCAAGTTCTATTAAGTTTCATCGATTTTCAGTAAATATTGCGGTTGAATACAAGATTAAAGGCACAAATTGTTACAGGTTCATCCCCAAATGCAAGTTTAGCAACTTGTGCGAGTAAGCAACCCCGGTCTAAAGACACGGAGCTTCAGCTAATTAGCTGAGGTTATGCTTACCAGCCTAAGTGTCACGCGCACTACGTTATCGGCAAGAGTTAAAGACCTACCAGTAGATGCGATAGCCAGTCTACTGCTCTAG
>NZ_JAVJRX010000049.1:0-4229 GCF_040219735.1 Coleofasciculus sp. G1-WW12-02
GTCAGTAGGGCGTTTTTGACTGCGCCATCCAGGGTTTTTCTCTGGAACTCTAAGAAGATAAAACTTTCATGACGTGGCTTCTAGCCCGTCCTGTAGTATCCGCTTAGAATCCCCCGCGCTTTAGCCGGGGGAGAAGTCAATATTAAGAGTTCCCTCCCCTCACCACAATGCTTATCCAGCAAGCCCTACTTAGGTGCAGGGAGATAAAGGTTGTAGTAGTTCATCCCAGTCTTGCGTTACACTGGCTAACTGATTTCCATACTTTTTTGTGAAATTAGGACTTATCTCATGAATACTCTGACACTGGCAACGTGGATTCTCAGCCCTTTACTGGGACTAGCTATCTTACTATTCATCTTCCGGATTATCCTTACCTGGTATCCTCAGATCGATCTCAACCGCTTCCCCTTTAATCTGGTCGCTTTGCCCACCGAACCCTTTTTAGTCCCAACCCGCAAACTGGTGCCGCCCATTGGGGGTGTGGATATTACGCCGATTATTTGGGTTGGGATTGTTAGCTTATTGCGGGAGATTCTTGTAGGTCAGCAAGGATTACTGACCATGATGCATTGACCGCCTACCGTTTTAAGATTTATCTGTTGCCATCATTTGCTCAACAAAATTCGTATAAACATCACCACTGAGAAACGCTGGGGTTTCTAAGATTTTTTGGTGGAAACTCAGCGTGGTAGCAACCCCAGTAATGGCACATTCACGCAGGGCGCGTTTCATGCGGCGAATTGCGGCATCTCGGTTAGGTGCCCAGACGATTAACTTGCCGATTAATGAGTCGTAATAGGGGGGGATTTCATAATCGGTGTATACATGGGAATCCATCCGCACGCCGGGTCCTCCGGGTGGCAGATAACCACTAATCCGCCCTGGTTGAGGACGGAAATTGCGTTCGGGATCTTCAGCATTAATCCGGCATTCAATCGCATGTCCCTTAAGCGTCACTTGGTCTTGAGTCAGTTTTAAGGGTTCGCCTTGGGCAATACGAATCTGTTCGGCAATTAAGTCCAATCCTGAGATCATCTCAGTGACGGGATGTTCGACTTGAATGCGGGTATTCATTTCCATAAAGTAAAAATTACCCATGGCATCCAGGAGAAACTCAATCGTACCCGCCCCAACGTAATTAATCGACTTGGCAGCCATGACGGCGGCGGTTCCCATTTTTTCTCGCAGTTCTGGGGTCAAGGCGGGACTGGGGGCTTCTTCTAAGAGTTTCTGGTGACGCCGTTGAATGGAACAATCTCGTTCTCCGAGATGAATGACGTTACCGTGAGTATCGGCAAGAATTTGAAACTCAATATGGCGGGGACGGACGATAAATTTTTCCAGATAAAGTCCTGGATTGCCAAAGGCGGCTTCGGCTTCCCCTTGGGCGGCTTGAAACAGGCGACTCATCGCACTCTCATCGGGAACTAAGCGCATCCCCCGTCCGCCACCACCGGCTGTAGCTTTAATCATCACCGGATAACCCATGTCTTTGGCAAGGGCTATGGCTTCACGTTCACTACTCAACAATCCCTCACTTCCCGGTACGGTGGGTACGCCTGCCCGTTGCATGGTTTCCTTGGCGGTGGATTTATCCCCCATCGCCCGCATTGCTTCGGGTGACGGACCGATAAAAGAGATTTGATGATCGGCGCAAATTTCGGCAAATCGGGCATTTTCTGCCAAAAAACCATAGCCGGGATGAATGGCGGTGGCGTTGCGCGTCAGGGCGGCGGCAATAATGTTGGGAATATTCAAGTAGCTTTTGCTACTGGGTGCTTCACCGATGCATATAGCTTCATCCGCCAGTTGTACATGTAGGGCGTGTTGATCGATGGTTGAGTGAACGGCAACGGTGGCAATTCCCATTTCTTCACAGGTTCGGAGAATCCGCAGGGCAATTTCCCCACGATTGGCAATTAAGATTTTGGCAAAGTCCATAAAACAGCTTGCTCTATATCCGTATTCAGCTAATAGGCGAGGAGCCTCACGTCATAATTTTCAATTTGACGTGAGAGGAATCACCATAATATAATGTAGTACAGTTTGTATTGCTTAAAGTGGGGTTGGGCATCGCCTCACTATAAAACGCGAATCTCCTTTTGGAGAGGAGAAACCTACAGTATAATCTTTGCTTGACTGTAGGAGTACGTCACTAGGATAAGGGGGATTGTCACCAATGGTTGCATCCTTGGGAAATCCTGGGCGATGTCCCTAATGGGATTCATCAACAAAATTGTCGAGAAGTCGTAATTTTCTCACAAGTGTTGGTATAATTAGTTAGCCATGCGGATGTGGTGGAATTGGTAGACACGCACGCTTGAGGGGCGTGTGGCGTAAGCCTTGCGAGTTCGAGTCTCGCCATCCGCACTCCCTGGTGTATGACGGCATCGGGAAGTGATTCGCTTTGTTTGTGTAGGGTAGCCGGGGAAAAGAGGCGCGATCGCTTGCGTCTGGGTGCAGGGAAATTTTAGCCGATTAGGATTGAAAGCCACCCCACACCGGTTGTATAAATAAGTTTGTATAAATAAGTCATTTGACTAATCTTTAAGCTTTCTGGGGATTTCTAACATAGTAATGGCGTGGGTGGAAAAAATCCAAAACCTTTGATAAGGTTAGCGCCTGGAGAAAGATTGCTGGTAAGATCTCTAGTTAATTTCTGGACTATGGCGCGATCGCACGATTATCCGGAAATGGCGGTATTGCCTTTGAAGATCAATACCCATCAATAGCCAGTAAGCGATGTAGCAATTTAACAATTTGTAATATAATAGTTGATAATACTCAACAAAATTGTTCGGTTGACAACAATAGAGAGGTGAAGTTTATGTCTACCAAAACATCATAGAAGCTGAGAGCCACCGTCTTTTAAGCGGTGGATGAAAGCGACTTGAAGGATTTATCCTTCTGTTTACGGATTAAGTCTACAAAATGGTGTATAAATAGTGTAGGAGGTGATGAACAAGTGTTAAGTCTGACCTACGAATACAAAGCAATCCCTACACAAGAACAAGTCCAAATGATTGAACACACGCTAACAGTGTGTCGTAAAGTTTGGAATTATGCCTTGCGTACACGTAAGGATTGGATAAATTCTCGTAAGTGTCAAGTTAATGCTTGTTCAATTACCTCTGAATACATCATGAGTGCAGATGCGCCTCGTCCCACTTATGCACAAAGTGTGTAAGTCACTGACCGCAGCCAAGGAAGAGTTTCCAGAACTCAAAAGCGTCAACGCTCAAGTGTTGCAGCAGGTGTTAAGGAAACTAGAGACAGCCTTCTTGGGCATGGGACGTAAGGGGATGGGATTTCCTCGATTTAAGAACAAGTACCGGATGCGGTCATTTGTTTATCCGCAACTAGGTAAGTCTCGGTTTTTGAGAGGAAATCAAATCAAGCTGCCTCAACTAGGGTGGCTTGAATATGTCAAGTCGCGAGAAATTCCAGATGGATTTACGGTCAAACAAGCACGTATTGTCCGCAAGGCGTCTGGATATTTTGTGATGTTGTCACTTGAATGCGACCTTGATGTACCAGACGTAATCCCTGATGGTCATCCAGTGGGTATTGACTTGGGACTCGACAAATTCGTGGCAACATCTGATGGAGATGTGATAGATAGACCCCGTTTCCTGAATTCACTGCACCGCAAGTTGAAATTACTGCAACGCAGACTGAAGCACAAGAAGAAAGGGACAAACAATCGTCACAAACTCAATCGAAAGATTGCACGACTACATCAACGAATCAGGGATACAAGGAAAGACTGGCACTTCAAATTAGCTCACAAACTGTGCGATGGTGCTGGGATGATATTTGTTGAGGATATCGACTTTCGAGTATGGGCAAAAGGACTATTCGGCAAACACACATTAGATGCTGGTTTTGGTCAGTTCTTGTCCATCTTGAAGTTTGTGTGCTGGAAACGTGGCGTGTATTTCGATAAGGTAGACAAGAATTACACGTCACAAGTTTGTCCTCAATGTGACGCACATACAGGCAAAAAAGAGCTCCACCAAAGAGTTCATTCTTGTCCTGAATGTGGATACACAACACATCGTGATGTAGCAGCAGCACAAATTGTCCGCAATCGTGGACTGTCTGAGGTGGGACGCATCTTGGACATTAAAGAAAATGCTTGTGGAGACGGTCTGACGGGGACGGGAAACCGTCTAGTTAAGAGTTCGAGAAGCAAGAACAAGGGTAGAGAGGCGCGACTTCAGTCCGCC
>NZ_JAVJRX010000050.1:0-139744 GCF_040219735.1 Coleofasciculus sp. G1-WW12-02
TTGAATTGAGCCTATACTACAAAACCATACTACATTACAAGTTAGGGATTCACGTTATGTGGCGCAACGTTAGTAGAGACGTTGCATGCAACGTCTCTACAACTTTTTGGTTGCACAAGGGATGTGACTCGCGCCCGCCCCGACTCAGGTTTCTAGACTTCCCGTGAAAAGTTAGCTTTAGATCCCCCTTCCGTCCCCCTTCTCAAGCTATGCATTACTCACATCTTTCTTAAAAATTCAGAAGGCTGGACATATATAGGTTTCAATCTAATGACGTTACATTTATTAATATACTCATCGGTAGTCCCTGGTCTATCGTCAACGTCGGAATACGGCAGGCTGACAACAGAGTGTGGTACAGTAGCAGCCTTCCCTTGCATCCATGGGACTTCAGTCAGCAACTTGGCTTAACCGATGTAACTGGTCCGGTTCCCATGTTTTGAGCGGTGGATTAAAGGCGACGCGATCGCAACAAATCCAGTTGAGCTATGACACTCTCCGCCTTCCCCTGTTTTGGGTGGTTGGTGTAAAACAGCGCGATTGCCTCCGGCACTGCGCTCCGCGCGATCGATCAATTGGTTAACCCTGTGAATTTTTGTTTCACTTTTTTGATTGACTGTTGGTGTTAAAAGCCAGCAAGAAAGGTATGGGTTATCTAGACAATAGTAAATCTGCATGGGACTCAAACCCTAATCCCACCGGAAACAACAGTGGTAACAGTTGCTGACCGAGAAGCTGATATCTATGACTTGTTGGCATTGCCCCGCCGCCCAAACAGTGAGTTGATCATCCGGGCTAACCACAATCGTTGTGTCAAGTCCACACAGCCCGACCCACAAGTGCAGCGCTTGCAGCAAGCCATTGAGAAAGCGCCACCAATGGGCCAGCTTACCAAGGAAAAAGAGACGACATCCAGAACGTCAACCCCGAATCGCCACTATCACACTGCGGACTACCACCGTAGAATTACACCCCCCCAATACTCATCCACAACGTCAACACCTTCAACCTGTCTGTGTACAGGTAATTCAAGCACTTGAAGTTGACCCACCCCCAGGTGTGGAACCCGTTAATTGGTTACTTCTAACCACCTTAGCCATCACTTGCTTTGAGGATTTGGTGCAATGTTTACGTTGGTATTCTTATCGTTGGTTGATTGAACGTTATCATTATGTTCTCAAGAGTGGTTGTCGCCTCGAACAACTGCAATTGGAAAGTGCCGATCGCATTCATCGAGCTTTGGCTACCTACACGATTGTCGCTTGGCGATTATTATGGATCACCTATCTAGCCCGTTACCATCCCGATCTGCCTGCCGACACTGTTTTAGAAGCATATCAGTGGCAGGCTCTTTATTGCACGATTCATCATCACTCTAACCCTCCTGACTCTCCTCCCAATTTAAGAGATGCCGTGCGTTGGATTGCCCAACTTGGCGGGTTCTTAGCCCGCTCTCATGATGGCGAACCGGGAGTTAAAACTATTTGGCAAGGTCTACGACGACTCCATGACATTGCCCAGACATGGCTTTTACTTTCCCCCAACAACACGGCTAAAGTCAAGGGAATTTATGTTAAGAAAGATGTGAGTAATGCATAGCTTAAAAAGGGGGAGACCAGAGGATGCTTCGCTTTTTTTGCACGGGGGAGAATTCAAAGCCTTCTCAAGAGCAGGAGAGAGGTTTTCCAGATCCCGACCAAAAGTAAGAAGAGAAGACAGGCTTATCCGAGCAGTATTGACCCCTCACTAAACCTCCCCTTGCCAAGGGGAGGGAACTCGGATGAGTTTTAGTTATTCTACCTAATCTTAATGTATTGACACTGAATCCACTAAACAACTCTTTTGTTTATAGGGTTGCTGACAAGGAAAGGGTTGCTCAATAAACCAGTGTTGACACCCATCTGGCGACAGAGACGAAACTTGACTTCCCGCACTTTCATAAGCGCCATGCATACAAATATTACCCTTGTGTTCTCGTAAAATTGATTGTGCTGTTTCTATGGAAAACTTGCCTTCATTCACTTGACATAAATGTCTGACTCGCCCTTCTCTGGAATCAATGGATAGCGATTCAGAAAATCCCCCTTCAGAAAAAATGCTGGCAAAATCAAAATCATCGTCTCCAGTACACCATCCCCGATTCACCGCATATTGAATTACCTTTGGATGGCGCAGATCACCCGAATTTCGGATACTGAGATTATTAGAAATTGAGCGAGTTCCTTGCTGCACTCGTTCAGCCACCCAATACTCACCTGCGGTTTCTAATACCCAGGCTTCTTGGAAATCTGCCAGAATAAACGAATTATGATAATTCATGGCAAAGTTTTCGGCACAATTTCCCCCTTGTCCATATTTATTTAGCAACGAAGTGATGATATGAAGCGCATCTAAAGCTGTTTTACCTCTTTCTAATCCTAACCGGACTAAATCCATACCTAACAAACCTTTGGTTTTATAGGGTTCAACTGTCCCAACGGCTTCATTGCCAATCACAACGCCACATTCATTTGCCCCCATTTCTGCGCCCCACATCCATCGGGGTTTAGAGAGGATTACGGCTAATGTTTTTTCAACTTGTGGAATTGAGATATAGGTGCATTGAACTGTCGTGTCTGAGTTGTATTTTTTGGCGGCAATAACGACAACATCTTGAATTTCACCTTGGGGGCGATCGCTATTTTTCCCGAAAATAACGTTACCGTTGATTGTTGAGTTGGGTAAGGCAACAAATGTATCACACATAGGATTTATCAATTTGAATTTAGAAACAGGTGGTGAATGGAATAAGGGATTTAATGGTGTATAGACGTAGCCTGCTACGTCTATACAAGGTTATGATATGTGGCAAATATTTTGATATTTCATTATTCATTATAGGAAGGAATGGGAATGTTTAGGGCGAAGACAGCGCAACTACGAACGACTCCGCCTTGCTTGAATTAAGAAGGCGTTGGCTTTTTCATAATCTGGGCGTTCGGGTAATGATGTTTTCCTCAATGCTTCATCAAATTGATGATGTAATGCTAACCGCCAAGCATTTACCTCTTCCCAATCCATTTCTCCCTGACGAATCGCTAGCAACTGCTGTCGATAGTCATCGACTTTAACGGGAACAAAGCCTTCTTGGAGGATAGTAATCCCCGATAACAATAAACGGATCAGATGCATGGCGTGTTTTAAACGAACCTGTCCTTTTGTGCGGAGATCTTGCTCCATTTTTTTGAATTGGGACATAACATAACCGTTATAGGTCTGATAGACTAATTGAGAGAGAAACATTTCTCGCTTCTCTAGCAAGTCTTCGGCTAAGGGTGTTGCTGTCTCGATTAAGGGAGTATACAAGCATTCTAAAACATTGGGATTGGCTTTAAGTGCCAAGATTAAAAACTTTTGCAATTCCCAATAACATTCCTGATTTTCTGAGTTTTCTAACTGTTCTGGAATACCATAAAGTGACCAGTGAATATCAGCAGGGGGTAAGTAAATCCCCCGACGGTCAATATCTGAGGTTTCCTGATCTAAACCAAAAGCCCTAGATCCCACAATACAGCGATAGATGACATACTCGTATAATTGGAAATCACTCAGGCTATCGGCGGCTTGCTGTAATCCTTCGCTTTGAAAATGCTTACGGATACTAAATTCCTGTCGATTCAGGGTGATTTCAACGTCATTAGGCAAACGGATGCGATAAGCATGGGAATTATCGGTTGGCGATTTGACGATAACACCAACAGCACCCCGTACACATAACGGTTCATTGGCAGAATTTTTTACCTCAACACGACTGACAATTTGCGTACCGACGGGCAGGATTAAGTTAGGATTCATTCAGTGAATTTGCAGTGCGATCGCGAGAAACAGATCGTTGCTCTCCGTAATTGTATTATATCTGTATTAATTATACTACTCAAACGTCAGGGGAAACAATTGACACAGGAATCGCGGACTGTCCTAAACTGATAGCAAACACAGAAGACGAATCAGTCCATGGGGCAGAAACGGGCGATAGTATGCGGGTATTATGGCAAGGGCAATGGGGGTGATGAGGCGTTACTGGCGTCGTTGCTACAAATGCTGCCCAAATCAATAACACCACTGGTGCTTTCGGGTAATCCTAACCAGACAAGTAAACGCTATGGAGTACAAACTTGCGATCGCACCTCAGCGTTTCGTGTCCTAGAAGCCTTTAACCAAGCCGATAGTTTTATCTGGGGGGGTGGGAGTTTAATCCAAGACGCCACCAGTGCCATGAGTCCAGTTTACTACAGTGGGTTAATGGGATTCGCCCAACAAAGGGGGTTAAAAACCCTGGCTTGGGCGCAGGGAATTGGTCCGTTGCAGCGTCCTCTGACGCGCTGGATGGCACGACAATGTTTTCAGGGGTGTACTGGCGTCAGTGTACGCGATCGCACCTCAGCCGCCCTCCTAGCCGATTGGCAGGTGCCGTTTCGGGTTGCCCCTGATCCAGTGTGGGCATTAGACTCAACCCCAGTACCCGGATTGTGGGATTTACCGGCACCCAGAGTCGCCGTCACCTTGCGATCGCACCCAAATCTCACCCCTGAGCGTCTCGCCAACCTTACCCAAGCTCTGATACACTTCCAAGGGGCAACTAAAACCTGTATACTACTTGTGCCATTTCAGGCATCTCAAGATCTGAGCATCGCCCAATCCATTGCCTCCCAGCTTCCGGATACCCATCAGATTTTCCACCTCGAGGAACCCAAACAATTAAAAGGATTGTTTCGCGGGGTAGAAATGGCAATTGGGATGCGCTACCACAGTCTAATTATGGCAGCAGCCCAAGACTGTCGCTGTTTTGCCCTAAGCTATGACCCCAAGGTTGACTCCCTCATGGCAGAACTCGACTTGCCAGGATGGAAGTTAACGGAAATACCCGATGATCCGAATGCGATCGCTCATACCTGGATCGATTACTATGCCAATGGTAATCCCAAGAGCCGCGATCAAATCCAATCCTTAGTGGATCGGGCATTAATGCATCAAGATTTGTTGGTAGACATTCTCGTCAAGGAGTCCTGAAATTGATCGAACAAAGGCACAAGGCAGAAGGCATAAGGCACAAGGGATGGCTATGCCCTATTTATGGTGATCAGGAAACGTTATTATTGAATTCAGTCAAAGGCTTGCTGAGTAAGGCATTTTCTGCTAAAAGTTCCCCATCAACTAGGGTTTTCACCCGAAGTACCGAAGATCCCACAATTTGTAATCTGGCAAGTTTTGTGCCTTACTTTGGGGAGGAGTCACAAACGAGGAAATCCTAACTAACCCTGGCTCCGAGCCATCCGGCAGCTTAAAACACAAGATACTGGTTTATATAAATAACCCCTTAAAATTCATAATCCATAATTCATACTTTGGTTGATTTGTGACCCTCTGGATGAAGAGCCATGAGTGATTCTGACACCCCAAATAAAGAGCCTCTCCCGGAGTCCAGTCAATGGACAGATGAGAGTGCTGAACATAACCCCGATGAGCAAGAGAATCCTGAATCTCAGACGCTGCTCAACCTCTTTCGGATATCCGATAGGAAGGAGGATGAACCACAGCCGGACGTCGAAATTGACCAAACTGTCGAGTCAGACTCCACGATAAACATTGAGGCAGAAAATCGCAATCCCGAATCACTCCCTACCCTGGCAGAATCTCGTAACAAAGAGCCTCTACCGGAGTCCAGTCAATGGAGAGATGAGAGTGCTGAACATAACCCCGATGAGCAAGAGAATCCTGAATCTCAAACGCTGATCAACCTCTTTCAGATATCCGATAGGAATGAGGGTGAACCACAGCCAGACGTTGAAATTGACCAAACTGTCGAGTCAGACTCCACGATAAACATTGAGGCAGAAAATCGCCATCCCGAATCACTCCCCACCCTGGCAGAATCTCGTAACAAAGACGCTGATTGGTTTGCCCTTGCCCAAAAAATGCGCCAACGCAATCGCCGCTTGCTCGAACAAATTGCTCAGCTTCAGAACGCCCTGACAGAAAAACAGGACGCCTTAAACGCCGAGATGCTGCGATCGCAAGAGCAGGATAGTCTCATTGTCCGCCAAGGGGAGGAACTTAACACGCTGCAAGAGCAATTAACTCGTCTGTTCCATACCCTAGAATCATCCCATCAAGCCGCCCAACGTCAGCAAATCCTGATTGAAACCTTATCAGATCAATTACAAAGCTCTCAAGAACGAGTGGCACAACTGGAACGGGAATGTGCTCTCACCCAGCAACGTTATAACGAACAGTCTCATCAATTGCTGCAATCGGCTAATACCTGTCGAGAACTGAAAACCCGCTTACACCGACAGCAACAGCAAACCTTACAATTTAAGGTTGCCCTAGAAAAATGCCTGGAAATGCCGAACCGTCAGTTAGGCGAACCCCAACCCATCCGTCCGAAACGGGATACAAGCGGTGTTGTCCCGAAAGCCCAACCCATCCAACCTTGGTCAGCTCAACAGGATTTCTTAGAAGAGCAATCTTATACTAATACCGATCCACTTTGGAATCGTCCACTCCAGCTCGACTCATTATTAGTTACCTCCGCTTCAGATACCGAGGAATTTACTGAACCCAGGGAGTATCACCCATCGACAAGTCCAATTGACTCGACAATCACCCCGATTCCAGAGAGTACGGCGGCGGAATTAGAAGCAGAGAGACAGCTTCTGGCTGAAATGAACTCTCTGGCGCAAGCGTCAGGGTTATCAGAATTGGCATACGATTTAGTTCAGGAGCAAAGCCATTGGCTGCTAGAAGCTGGAACTGATCCAGAAACAGTTGATGAATCCGGAGTATCTTCAAAAGAGACATCAGAGGCTGAGCTGGCTGAGGATGAATGGGATGATGAAAATGAGGTGAGTCTCCCTCAACCCAATTGGCCCTCACCTGTAGTTTATCCGCTACGGCGTCCGAAAAAGATTAAATCATTGGCATCAATTGAGTTACCGAGTTTCCCCCGGTATCGCCCCGTATAAATGACAGATTTAAAACACATGCCTAAATCCTTAGAGCCTCAAGAGCGAGATACCCTGAATATTCAATTACTCGTTCTGGATATTGATGGCACAATCGCGGGTGAATCCAACACCATTACAGAACCTGTAAAGCAAGCCATTCGGAAGATACAGGCAAAGGGAATTCAAGTCGCGATCGCAACGGGGCGCATGTACTGTTCTGCCTTACGCTTCCATCGGGAGGTTGGTTCTACCCTACCCATCTTGGCGTATCAAGGCGCATGGATTCAAGATCCCGCCACGGAGACAATTCACCGTCATTTATCTGTCTCCCGTGCTAGGGCTGAACAATTGTTAGATTATTTTGAGAGTGACATGCTGCGATCGCAGCTTTCGGTGCATTTCTATATCAATGACCAATTGTATGTCCGGGAAATCACTCCCGAAACCCAGCGCTATGCTCAACGGGCAGATATTCAACCCCTATCCGTGGGTGACTTGCGTCAGGTACTTACCAACGAACCCACTAAGGTATTAGCCCTGTGTCAGGATACAACCGTTATCGACCAATTATTTAGCCGATTGCGCCAGCAATACACTCCCGCCGAACTTTACCTCACCAAATCAGTAGCCACCTTCTTTGAAGCCACCAATCCCCTCGTCAACAAAGGAGAAGCCCTGCGCTACTTAGCAGAAGACGTGCTGGGACTATCCGCTCAAAATGTTATGGCAATTGGCGATAACTTTAACGATATCGAAATGTTGGAATATGCGGGGTTTGGCATCGCCATGAGCAATGCGCCTCTAGAAGTCCAGGCGATCGCGCAGTGGGTAGCTCCCTCTGTTGAACAAGACGGCGTAGCTACAGCCATTGAAACGTTAATTCTTTAGTCCCTAATCCCCAGTCATTTTGATCAGAAAGGGAACCGACGACTGTCCGTGTTTCGTCTCGGTTCCCCCGCTGGTTCGCTCCTCACACATTCAGAATCATACCGGAATGAGTGGGAATTGTCACGCCTTGTAAAAAAAGTTGTTTTTCTACGCTCCTAAGATAAAAAAAACCTTACCTTTCAACCCGACCCAATCGCAGAATGCTAAACTGAAATGTTAATAATCTCCCTCAGCTCCCCCATCTGGATTGTGCAGCGCCTACAACGCTCTAGGGGCAGATACACCCAGTTTCTCTAGGAGCGATCGCAACACCACCTGCGTAACCCCGATTAACCCTAATCTCGCCTGAGCTAGGGGCAAGTTGTAATTTTTCACATCTCCCCAAATTCGGCAGGATTTGTAAAATTGCTCAAATCCCTGACTTACAGTCAATCCTTGTTTAACCCAACGCTGACTATCTGAAGTACTCATCACATCTAACAGATCTAAAAGCTGGACAATCAAATCCCATTCGGCGGGATGGGTTAAGCGTAGGTGTACCGACTCTCTATCTGACTCTCCTGCATCTTGGAGCCAAGGAATTGGATTTGGGGAAATGATCACCATTGGCAATTGACGGGCGATTGGCGGGGGATTGGGCGAAGCATTCGCGTTGGGAATTTGGCAGACAACCGATATATCTGGGGCGATTGGCGGGGGATTGGGCGAAGCATTCGCGTTGGGAATTTGGCAGACAACCGATATATCTGGGGCGATTGGCGGGGGATTGGGCGAAGCATTCGCGTTGGGAATTTGGCAGACAACCGATATATCTGGGCGCGAATGCTTCGCCCCTACGAACGTGCCATGGTACGTCTCTACATGATCTTTTACCTGAATTAACCCCTGCTCGTCAGCCAACTGCAAAAGCGAACAGCAACGGGCGTGAACATATTGAATGGGAAAAATCTTGTCAGAATCCGGCTGATTTTGTCCGAGTTTTTCTCTATCCCCGGCTCCCCCTTTTTCCTGAAATTTCTGTTTTAAATAATGTCTGGGAACAGAAGGAAAGGGGGGTATTTTAAACCACTCTTGTAAGTAGGTGGCTAAGGCGCGATCGCTGAGTCGGAAAAGAATCCAGCCAGGAGGCAATACTTCAACCGTAAAATCTATAGCAATCGCGTCACCAGACTCTTGAGAAAGCGTTAGCAAGGCGACGGTGAGCTGACGGGCAATGTCTAAGGGAGTCTGTTGCCAAGGTGAAGATAACTTGAGTGCGATCGCAGACCGATAGCATACATAATTAGGAGTAGAGAAACGGTATAAGGGTATGGTTTGGGGCGTTAACTCAGCATCAGTGGATAAAGTGCCTACTCTGCCAATTGCCTGCCAAAGCTGTTGTTGCAACTGAGATTTAATACTCATATTGTTACTAAATGCTTTCACCATGAAAACTCTATAGTTAGATGTATTTTTAACTACTGTAAAATTAACAATAACTTGGTCTCCATCTTGACGGAGCTATGAATTTACCACCCTCCACATCAGAAGCATCTCGCTCGTTCTTAACCTGGCAACGTATTCTGGATTGGGCACAGGAACACTACCGCGATCGAACGTTTAGCAAAGATGAGCTAATCCCGACTCGTTCGGGATTGCTGTATCTCGTGCAGCGAGGAGCAGTACGTTTAGTGGGTACAACTCAAATCAGCACAAGTCACTCCACAGATGAATCATTGTCCCACATCCAACAAGAAGCCTTTTTAGGATTTGTCGGTGCAGGTCAGCCTTTTGAAATTGTGGCACAATCACCCTTTACCCTGTCCGCCTACTCCCATGTTGAGCAAACCTCAGTCCTCTGGATGTATTGGCATGATCTAGACAATTGGCCCCACTTCCGGCGTGAGGTGTTGAATGCGTTCCGCTATCAACATCAGCGTAAACTCCTATGGTTGAGTATCTTGGGACAACGCAAAACCATTGATCGCCTTTTCGGATTACTGACTCTGATGATTGAAGAATTTGGCGAACCGACACCCGATGGCTATTGTCTGCCATTTCCTTTAACTCACGCCCAAATTAGCAGTGCAATTGGTTCAACTCGTGTCACCGTGACTCGCTTAATGGGAAGGTTACGCAAAAAGGGACTGATTAGCACCTACGGGGATAATTTAATTTGCTTACCCATGCAATCTGTTGATTTTAATAACGATAGTTCAAAATCAAGCTAATCGGTTATTTGTTATCATATCAAACCTAGATAGTTGAGGATAGAGTGATGGTCATAGCAGCGAATGTAACTGATAATATTTCTCTAGATGACTTTATGGCTAATCCTCCCGATCATACAGAGTGGGTGGATGGACAATTGATTGAGACAACGGGAATGACGATAAAACATAGTCGAATTCAATCGAGGTTGGATGGTTACTGGAGAAATTACATCAGCGAGTCGGGACAAGGCGGTGAACCACTCGTAGAACTTCCTTGTCGCACATTGCATCAGGGGCGTCGTCCAGATGTTTCTTATTTAACGTCCCAATTGTTAGATCAGTATGGAGATGTGGCTGTATTACCCCAAAGCCCCCCTCTGATTGCCGAAATTGCCTCACCCACAGATACAGCCGAGGACTTATTTGCCAAGGCGACGGAGTATTTAGAGTCAGGTTGTCAAGAAGTTTGGTTAGTGTTTCCTGAGACTCGTTGGATTTTGGTGATCACTCAGAATCAAACATTAGCATTTCGTTCCGGTGATGTGGTGAGTACGCAGGTTGTTCTAACCGGCTTTAGCATAGCCGTTGATGAGTTGTTTGCATAAAGTTTGTAGTTGCGCTGTCTTCATTCCTGCAAACCTAAACCTGAGAACCAGTCCATGAAAATAAGTAAAATAATTGTCAAGGGCTTTCAACAGTTCAATAATTTCCAGTTAGATTTGGTAAACCCCAAGACAGGTAAACCACTAGATAAAATATGCTTGATTGGTACAAATGGAACGGGAAAAACAACGATTTTGGAGAAAATAATCCACTTATTAAATGAGTCTAATGGTTATGGAAATCAGCCAAAGCAACTGAAAAACCTGCCATTATTCGCTGTAAAATTTTCTGCCTCGTCTGGAGATTTTTTTGCTTGTCATCCTCCCTATAGCGGTTCTGATAGTTATGGTGCTCCAATAGTCTACTATAATGCTGACGTCGAACAGACTGACGAATGGCATCGGTTTGTCACTGATCCAACCCAAAAAGTCGTACCACCGGACTTCTGCATACAACACTACATTTCCAGTCAGCCCGTTCCCTCGCTTACCAACAAGAAAGATTTAATTATTCATGTACCAGCCGATCGGTCATTGCTTTTACAGAAAGGAGATTTACCTGTAACAACACTTGACGAAGCTTTAAAGCTATTCCAAAATTTTCCAGTTTATCACTTTATATCTATGGAAAATGCCGGAGAGTTTTGGAAACTATTAATTTATCTGGTTAAAAAACGGGAAAGTGATTACCTAGATCATTTAAAGCAACCTAAAAATAGAAAGAAAACGATTGAAGAGGTTGAGGCGGAATTTAAAAAAAATAATCCAGAGATTCTCCAAGAAATTGGCAACTTATGGAATCGAATACTAGACAAGCCAGGACTAAAATTCGATATTGAAGAAGCAGGAATTCCTGTACAACTCAACGAAAATCTTCAGGCGTATGTGAAAGTTAAGAGTTCCGGGCAACCCTTACCCTACAACAGCCTCAGTAGTGGGATTCGTAACTACATCTTCAAGTTAGGGCATATTAAAACATTGTACTTCCAACGTCAGATAGAGCGAGGTTTTCTATTGGTTGATGAACCCGAAAATAGTTTATATCCGGATCTGCTTTATGACCTAATTGAGCAATATCTCTCAATTATCCAAAACACACAGTTCTTTGTCGCTACCCATAATCCAATTATCGCCGCTCAGTTTGAACCTTATGAGCGAATCCACCTGGATTTTGATGAGCAAGGGTTTGTCAGGGCGACACCGGGCGTTACTCCGATTGGAGATGACCCCAATGATTTGTTAATTAAAGATTTTCATGTACGCAGCATCTACGGAAAACAAGGACTACAAAAATGGGAACGATTTCTGGAACTACAGCGATTAATTCACTCAACTAGCGACATAAATCGCCAACAGGAGTTGATTACTGAATATCTAGAAATCGGAAACGCCTATAACTTTGATCCATCCAAATGAGATATCTGAGAAAGTCGGCGCAGTCAAAGATAATTTCTAATCAGTGGCAGTATTCAAATGGCTCTCCCGTACCTAGGGTGATAAGCAAACCTGATTATTCTTGGAAACTTTGTGGGGCAAGACTTTCAAAACAATGTTTTTAGGGAAGCTATCACTAATATAGGCTTTTCCACCACAAGTACGGGAGAGCCCAACTTACTGGTTAGTCGCCGCGATCGCGCCTTGTCCTTGGGGTGAGGCGACATAACCCAGAAAGGCTTGCACCTGAGGAGTTGCAGGCTGTTTGTAGACGTAGTAAAGTTCTCGTTGATAGGGATAATTCGCCGCTTGGGGGGTTAACCCATCGACGGGTACAATTTGCACCGTTTGTTGATCCGCAACCTGGCTATATGTGGCATAACTAATTCCATTGCTACCCAAGTCTCGCAAAATAGGAGTGGTTGCATCCCGTTGCATTGTGACAATGTTAGACGTTTGACCAAATCCTCCACCGTTAAGTACCAGTTCTTGAAACGCCTGACGAGTTCCGCTAACAGTCGGGCGATTAATCACGCGAATTTGCTCTGAATCACCACCGACTTGTGACCAATTGGTAATCTGTCCTTGAAAAATTTGCTGAACTTGCGCCTGAGTTAAGCCTCGTTGAAAAAGATTTTGCTCACCTATCACGATCGCGATCGCATCCTTCGTTACAGGTACAGCCATTAAGCCTTGGGACTGTTCTTGGGGTGTCAAGGGACGAGAAATTGCTGCGATATCTGCACTTGCGGTTAAAATCGCCAGAATTCCCTTATCTGAACCCTCGGCTTTGGTTTCCACAACTGTCCCAGGAAACTGCTGTTCAAAACTTTGTTTCAAGGCTTGATTAATTTGCACCATACTGGTAGAACCCGCTATCCTGACAGTTGTGCCAGTGGGAACAGTTTGAGGTGGTGCAAAAGCACTGTTGGGATCTGCGGTTGGAGTTCCAGGATTGGCAGGTTGAGTGGGTGGGGATGGATTTTGAGCTGGGTTATTTTCACCTCCTGTCAATACACCTAGATTTGTGCCAGATTGACGGGTAAACCACCAAAAACCACCCGCTAATATTAAAACTGTAATTACAAGAGCAGCAATGAGTGTTCCCGTTTCGTTCTTCTGCGACATAATTAATTAATAGACGGATTTAGGGCTTATACTGTTTCTCTTCAATCGTGCAACGAATATACCCCCTGATCAAGGGGGGACTACAGTTCGGTCTGATCTGGCGCAACATCATGGAGAATTGGTATTCCAATTTTAACAAAATCAGCCGTTAAGTAGATGTCATTGGTAATGATAACTGTTTAGACAGACATAATATGAAAATTCTCTTAAGGTCGGGGCGGGTTTAGTTACTTATGGGTGCAAAAGAAAAGATAGGAGTGAAACCCGCCCCTACACAGGCGTTTGCTTATGGCGGGTTTAGTTACTTATGGATGCAAAACAAAAGATAGGAATGGAATCCGCCTGAGTTAAACCCAATTGCCAACTAACACAAAAGGCGTCCAGAAATAGGGATGCTTGCGATATTTTGGATCTTGTAAAATCAAGAGTTGAGCGCGACGCAGGGCTTCAGCTTTACTCACTTTATCCTGGGTGAGTACCTGGTAAAATTTCACCATCAGATCCGCTGTCGTCTCATCATCCACTAACCATAACGTCGCGATGGTACTGCGAGCCCCCGCCCTCACGGCGACACCCGCTAATCCTAACGCGGCTCGATCATCGCCTTTGGCGGTTTCGCACGCACTAAGTACGAGTAATTCAATGGGATTGGTTTGACGCAGATCTGTAGTTTTGAGTAAAGAACTCAATTCATTCACATTTAGCCGATCATCCCAGGTAATAATAAAGGTTCCCTCAGCCTCTGAACTAAATTGACCGTGGGTGGCGAGATGAACGACGGGAAATGAGACATTCGCGATCGCATCTTTCAACGTGGATTTGGTAAACTCCTGATTGAGTAACAATTTCCCTGACATCAACGATTGAATTTGCTGGAGTTCGGTTTTGACATTAGGAAGGGCACTAAAGTCTTGGCGGGATTCGGAGAGTCCAGCAGTTAAAACTTCAAGCCGTTGTTCGGTAAGGGGTGTGGACTCTAACAACTCTAACCCTGGAGTCAGCGCGATCGCATAATTTTGCAGTAAGTAGTTATCACCGTCGTGCAGCGCCCCCATGGGGATATTCCGCAGGGTACCATTCAACACAAAGACTAAGGTTTTTACCTCACTTGTGGCTAAATCAGCAGCGGCGGGTTGAATAATCCAGTCATAGACTTTTCGGGCGAGGGGGAGAAATCTTAAACTGGTACGCTCAGGTAATGCTTGACGTAAATCCTCTAATGTGCTTTCTAATTCAGTTTGGGACACGAAGGTGGTATATCGGTGCAAGGGTTGATTGGGCAAATGGACAATTGTTTCCAAGCGATTGGAGAGGATAATCGGGTAAAGTACGGCAGCTTGTTGGTCAATCGTATCAATTTGTACAGGCTGGGCAGTGATACAATCGGCTTGAAAGAAGTTATCCAATTCCGCGATTTGGAGTAATTCAATCACCTGACGGGCTTGTTCGAGTCGTTCTGAACTAATTTGCGTATTATCTTCGGGTAGTAGCAGTTCGACTAACTCCCGGTAGATGGGTTCAACCTGTTCACGAAAGGAATACTGAACATTAGAATTAACGGCGACTAAATCACTACGCAGGGATTGAAGGGTATCCACCGCCCCTTGGTACGCCGCAATTGCCCCTTGGATATCGCCCTGCTGTTTGAGTAAGCGCCCTAGTTGCCATTGCCAAGGATACAGACTATCCCAGGCTTCAATGGCTTGGGTTTTAATTAAGGCTTGTTGGGTTAAATCTTGGGCTTGTTGCAGTTGATTGGTTTGTTCGTACAGATGTCCCAGAGTTCCCAATGCATAAGCGTGGAGGCGTTGACTTCCCAGGGTTTCCGCCTGCTGGATAGCGGTGGTGAGGATTTGGGCGATTTCTGGGTGTAGAGACGTTGCTAATTTAATCAGACTTTCGCCAAAGTTAATCTGAAATGTAATCCCTTGCTCTGAAATGGGTAAGCGGTTGAGTTGGCTTTGGATTTGGGGGATTAAGGTTTGCGCTTGTTGGCGATTTCCGGTTTCGATAAGTAAGCTGAGTTGATTGAGTTTTGCCCCTAATTCGATAAGGGGAGAAGGGGCTTGGGTTATCGCTTGTTGATAGAAATCGAGGGCGGCTTCAATTTGCTGCTGTTGACGGGCGGTATTGGCAAGGCTAAGCAGGGCGGCGCTAATATCGGGGGGGGATTCTAACTGGCGGGCAATTTGTAAACTTTCTGCTAGTACCTGACGGGCTTGAGGCAAGTCGTCTACAAATTGTAACACCTCACCGAGCGATCGCAAGCCGATGGCTTTGGTGAGTGAATCGGGCTGATTGTCGAGGGTTTGTCTAACTTGCTTGAGTAAGGCTAATGCCCGTCGATGCAATCCTAGAACTTGCATCGCTTGCGCCTGGTTAATTTGGCTTTTTATTTTACCTGTTTTATCCCCTAACTGATTGTACAGGGCGGTAGCTTGCTTCCAGGTGGCTAAGGCTTGTTCGGCTTGTCCCTGATGCAGTTGTAAACGCCCCTGAATATTGAGGCTTTGGGCTAGTACGTTTAGGTGATGGGTAGAAACGTCGCGGTTTGCTTTAGTTTGCAGCAGGGTTAAACTCTGGGAAATGGCGTCGTTTGCCTGGGACCATAATCCAAGTTGCTGATAGGCTAAGGAGAGATTACTCAGGACTGTGGCTTGCTTAATTGTTTCGCCTTGGGTTTGATAAGCTTGGGCAGCTTTTTGGAGAAATTCTACAGCATCAGTATATTGTCCTGTTTCGTAAAAAGTTCTGCCTTGTTTCACCCAATCTGCGGGGGAAGGATTAACGGTTGTTGTCTCGATTGCGGCTGTTTGGGGTTCTTTTTGTCCTATTCCTGTTGCTGATACAGGGGAAATGACAATACATAAAATGGCGGTGAGGATTCCTAATAGTAGCCATGAGATACCCCATTTTTTGGCGCTAAAGCGCTGACTACGAACCCTGGCGCTAAAGCGCTTACTACGAACAGGCAGATGCCATTTGTTTCTCATACTATTTCATCCCAACAAGATTGCATTGTAGGGGCACGACAATGCCGTGCCCTTATATCATGTCCGTCTAATACCGAATCCGATGAAATCATCCCCTTTTAAACTTGGCTAATTTTTCCTTCTATCCCTTGGAGTCTTGTTTAATACCAAGTTGCATTCAAAGATATACCTTTCTCTCCCCCTGCTTCCCCTGCTTCCCCTGCTTCCCCTGCCTCCCCTGCTTCCCCTGCCTCCCCTGCTTTTCCTATCTACTATGTTTGAGCGCAACTCGGTATAACTTTCCCATTCCCTGTTCCCTCTCTATTTACTTACACATAGAAGGATTGAGTCGGGGACTCACAACGGTTGGGTTAGTCGCTTCCGCCGTAAGGATAACATTCCCTTGCTCATCTCTAATCCATCCCTTAGCTTCTACAATCTGGCGCGGTTGAGAGGAGCCATCGGACAGGGTTGCTGTAGTATTATCGTTATCGCTATTGTTTTCTGATGACTCTAAGGAAATCCAATCTGCCAATACCGCTTCCCCACGCAATAACTCATTGGGTTTAGGAGGTAAACCGCCGCGCCCCGTTACTACAAAACTACTTTGATTGAGTCCCGCATCTGCTTGACAAACCTGACCCACTAATCCTTCTATATCTATGGGTTGAGTGGGTAATTGATTTAAGTCCCGACTGGGATCAACATCTGGGGTATTCAGCACCACATTACCGTCTAACCCAAATCGAGAACTGGCTGTAATATCACTTTTCGGTGTCCGTTCGGGACGGAATTCTAACCCAAAAATACTTTGCGCGGTGATATTGATATTTCCGCCATCACCCCCAAAGGCATCAGCAACAATGTCGCTATTTTCATCTTCCACCCCAACAATGAATTCGGTGTCAATCGTAATATTTCCCCCATTTCCCTGACCCCCAAATGCTTCTGCTGAAATCAGACTATTGCGACGCATTTCGATGAAATCTTTTGCCTGAAGATTAATATTACCCCCCTCACCGGAAACCGTCTTGGCAATGAGAGAACCTTGATGATCAAGCTGGATGGAATTAGCGTCAATCCACATCGTACCCGCATTTCCGGTGGCTTGATCACTAAACTCAACCTCTAGCCCCAACCCAAAACTCAAGGAATTAGCTATAAGCTGCGTATCATCCGCTATCGTTCCCGTAGCTACCGTTATCCTTGCTCCATCCTCAACCCTCAATTGCTCAGTTTTGACCTCTAAATCTCCCGCATTTCCTGTACCAAATCCTTGAGCATATAAACCACTAGGAAACCCATTGATTGAACGACTACTCAAATTTATTGATTCAGTAGCATTAACCTGCAAATTTCCCCCTTGACCTGCACCAAAGGTGGATGCGGATATAAAGGCACCATCTTCTATCCGTAACTGTCGGGTATTCACCAATAAGTTACCCGCGTCTCCCGCATCAGGCGATAGGGAAAAGGTATCGACTGAAATTGCGCTGGGAATCTCACCGACGGCGGCTTTACCAATAATATCTATCGATTCCGAAGCGTTCACGGTTAAATCGCCACCATCTCCTTGGCTAAAGGTGGTTGTACCAATCGCACCGCCATCTCGAATCATCAACCGTTGTGTATTCACAAAGATATTTCCAGCATCACCGGTGCCTCTGGCGATATTACCAATGGCACTAGGAAAGTTGCCCTCTGGTGTTGTGCCAATAATATCGATCGATTCTGCCGCATTTACAATCACAACTCCCCCATCACCGCTTGCCAAAATTGTTGAGGCTGAGACTAATCCACCATTGCGAATAATCAGTTTGTCTGTATTTATGGTTAAATTACCAGCATCTCCCAATCCGTTGGTTTGCGAGAATAAACCACCCGCATTATCGGGGGATGAACTGCCAATCAGTTCCACTAAATCAGCATTTATGGTTAAATTTCCACTGTCACCCTGACCGATGGTATTGGTGGTGACTCGACCTAATTCTTGACTGAATAATCGTCCCGTTTCAATGTCGATATTTCCAGCATTTCCTGTGCCGATAGCTGTTAGCGCATACAAACCACTCCCGGAAATTTGCGCTAATGCGGGGTTTTCGATAGAGTTTAACGCGGCAGCTAAAGTGGGTGCTGATACAATGTTCTCCGGGAGACGATCAAGTCCTGCCAATAACGCTCTAAACACATCTTGGTTGACTGGATTATTCGATAGTCCCTGAAATTCTACCGAATCGGCGGTTGTCACTTGCAAGTCTCCCCCATTCGCGGCGCCCAATGTGGCGGTAACAATGCGAGCGCTATTATTTAAGGATAGGGATTTGGCATCGATAATAATGTCACCGCCGCTTGTACCGGGTTCTGGAGTGATACTGATACTGCTAATCAGATTATCATTGACCGATATCGTCCCATTGCTCCTCAGGTTAATCGTACCAGCTAACCCGCCCACCGACAGGATTTGAGAGGTGGTAATGTTATCATTCGCCTCTAGGAAGATATCGCCGCTTCGGGTTAAGCCAGAGGGATTGAGTAAACCATTCAGCGCGATCGCACCTTGACTACTTAGTTTAATTGTTCCTCCTAATGCCCCTAGAGAAAAGATATCTGAAGTGATAATATCTCCCTCCCCAATCAGGCTAATATCGCCACCAATCCCCATTAGAGAACTTGCGTTCACTGTGCCATTGAGTGTAATACCGTCTCTGGAGTCAATCGTGACTGAACCGATAGTCGCCGTTGGATTAATTGGATTCGGACTTATCGCCGCTCCCGAAACACCATTAATCGTAATTTCTCCACCTCTTAAGGATAAATTTGGTTGGTATTGATTGCTGACAAAGACAACCCCATCCGGTGCATCAACAAAAATACCGCCAATCGTAATATCGGCACTTGTGGGAATTCCCAAGGGATTGGGTAAAGGTGGAACAATAATTCCCGTGGCTGGGATACCCTGAATATCGGGGTTATTGAACGCTGTTGTCCCCGCCCGAATATCTAACGTGGGTTGGGTTTTGCCATTAATAGCTACAGTTGTGCCATCTGAAAGAGTAATGGTTTCCACCATACCATTGATTGGGTCAGCCGACACAATCACAATTCCCCCTGGAATCGTCACACTCCCTCCCGCCAGAATATGCAGTGACGCGCCTTGATACCCGCCTAAAATTACATCTCCACTGGCGCGAATAATTGGGTCTTCTGGACTTTCTAACCTTCCCAGATTTCCCTGCAAATCTTCTATGCGAAAACTGCCCCCGGTTGTATAGTGTGCATTTCCCTTAACTGGATTAGCTGAACGCAAGACTAAATCCGCACCTGAAAATAGTCCACTATTAGGATGATTCAACGCCGAAATATTGATACTATTCCCACCTTCCACCTCTAACTGATTTCCCGCCACCGCGATAAACGGATTGCTAATTGTATCCTGCATTCGCACGGTATCTTTTGCGATTAGGGTTAAATCTCTTTGGGCAGAAAGTTGACCTTGTAAAGAGAGATTATTAGCGGTTAAGGTTAAATCTTGCCCAACCTCTAAGTTCCCAAAATTAACAATAGAAGCCTTTGCCTGATTTTCCCCATATTGCAATCCCGGCGTTACATTAATAGTGAGCATTGGTGGAGCTTGGGGATTGCTAGCGCTAAAAGTCCAGCCATTCTCAAATATCACCGCATCGGCTGTGCTTGCCACAAAGGAACCCGCTACATCCAGACGCGCCTGTTCACCAAAGATAATCCCATTGGGATTGAGTAAATATAAAGACGCAGCTCCGTTTACACCCAATGTTCCCAGAATATCCGATATATCATTTCCCGTCACTCGGCTGAAAATCGTTTCAATCCCCAAGGGATTGGCAAAATAGACGCGCCCGCCTTCTGTGATATTAAATTCCCCAAAACTGTGGAACAAATTCGTGTCGCGAATCGCCCCCCCTTCAATCAAATCGGCGGGTAAGCCTTTTATCTCCACATTCGGTGTCACGATAGACTGTTCAACACCTAAGGTAGTATCGGGTTGAATCTGCGCCAAGGTAGGTGAGGCGACGGATGCGATCGCGCCCCATCCCGCTATAATCAGGCTTAACCCCCATGGTCTATGCCATAATTCCTGGTTTGCCATATCTTGAGATGGTAGATGATATTGGAAAGGTTATCATTATACCTTAAATCAATAGTTTATATGGTTCTTCTAGAGTAGGACGAGGTCTTTCACCTTCGCTATCTTGTAAGGCAGTTCAAAATCAAGGGAATTATAGCAAGTCAACTACTGCTCCCACTCTACTGGAACAACTTTGATCTCCTGTTCATTGTATGCGTTGAGGCAAGCCCGTATATGTCCACTTGACTGACGTATGCCTAGGATGTGATACTTATAGTCCTCTCCATACTCTGTTCGGGCTATCTCCACTGCTTTGGCTTCAACCGCCGTATCGGGTGTAAAGTAGAAATACCTGATGATAAGAGGTCCCACGGCGAGTGATATCCCCAGGATGAATGCAAGCCTCACCCAGAAGGCAGAATGAGAATGACCCGCTCTAACCAATGCTGACACTACAGGTGCTGCACGCAGTTGTGTGTAGACCCAGAAAGCAACAGCAGCCCCCATAATCTTAACGAGGATCGGCATAAAATTGTCAACCGGATGAACGCGAAATGCAATTCCCAAAAGTTCTGTTGGAAACAAAAAGGGAAGCCGTATCAGGTTACTGAGCAAGTAAGGAACAGTAAAGGCAGCATACCACGTAGCGATGGGAACGAGTTGCAGGTTGCCCCGAAGGAAGAATACACCTAATGCCACTAAGAGTGTGGAGCCTGATGTGTAAGGGGTGGGACTTGGATTTGGATGTGATGATAATATACATACTGGATCATCAAGCGTAGACCACCAAAAATACACGAACTCTAAAATCCCAACGCCGATTAAAACAATACCGACCCGCGTCAAAATAGAGCGATAATTTTCCATTTGTGTTAACGGCTAATGATTCAAAGAGAGAGTAAAATAAATCCAATATATTGCACCCATCATACAATTTATGAACTAATGCGATCGCGTCCTTGAGATAACTTCAGGTTAACCAAAGACAACCCGAGAATAACCAGGAACAGCACTAATCCCATCGCGCAAGCATAACCAATTTCCAAATCCGAAAAGGCTTGCTCATACAAATAATAGACCACCGTTTTGGAACTATTGCGAGGTCCGCCTTGGGTCATGATATAAACTTCTTCAAAGACCTTAGTCGCCGAAATAGCCGAAATTACCGCAACTAACGCCAAATAGGGGCGCATTAAAGGAACTGTAATATCCCAATGTTTCCCGTACCCATCCGAACCATCCAACGCCGCCGCTTCATAGAGTTGGTTGGGGATCGATTGCAAACCTGCCAGATAAATCACCATATAGTAGCCTAACCCCTTCCACACGGTTACTGCCATGACACTAAAAATTGCCCAATCTGGACTTGTCAACCAGGGAATTCCCTCTTTGAATCCCACCAAAGTGAGTATCTGATTAAATAAACCATTTTCTGCATAAAGCCACCGCCAAGCAATTCCCGCCACCACCATAGAAATCACCACGGGTGTATAATACGCCGCCCGAAACCAACTTATTCCACGCAGTTTCTGATTGACTAAAATGGCTAGTCCTAAGGGGAGTGTGACTAAAATTGGCACGACGCCAATCAGATATAACAACGTATTCCCCACCGTTTGCCAAAATACTCGATCTTTCCCCAAGCGTTGCAGATTCTTCAAGCCTACCCATTCAGGAGTTTGGGTCAAATCATAGTCGTATTGAGTAAAACTTAAGTAAAAGGCTTGACAAGCGGGCAAAAATACTGTTATCGCCAAGATGACCAGAGCCGGGAGCAAAAACAGGTACGGGGTTAACTTGGGCGGGATGACAATCGAATCCTTTAATTTAAAAAAAGTCATAACTCATAAAATACAGTTTTCAGTAGTGGCATGGCACACCTAATTCCCCCTGCTCCCAGACGTTCCACCGGAACGTCTCTACAACCCCTGCTTCCCCTGCTTTTAGCGCTTAAGTTGACACCCATTGCCAACGTGCGCTGATTCTTAAATTATTAAGGAAAAAGAAAGGATTAGCATTATACGGTAGCCTAGTTAACAGTTTCCTATTCTTAACCTTAGTGTAATCTTATTATTTACCTCCCATAATCCAATACGCCCTTAGTTGATCGGGCGGTGTGGGTGAGCAGGTGTAGGTTTTCTCGTCTAGGAAAGTCTCAGTGTAAACCTTTGTCTCAATCCTTGATGTCTGTGCCATTTGTCCTAGATGGGAGGTTGCTGACACAAACGTTTGCAGTAAGCGATGCGATCGCATACAGCACGCTTAGGTTCAATCGCTGTATTTTTCACGGTGCTATCTATCATCAACATCAGAACTATTTCATTCCTCATCCTGAAGAGGGAATTTCCCAGGACAAGACATTGGAGTTATATGCAGCCGTGAAACATTTAGAGGTAAGCTACAGCCATTTATTGGAAAAAGATACACCACGAGAGCCAGAGACAAACGTACTGGAGCTTCTGAGTGTCCCGACACATCCATGCAGAGGAGACAGCGACACCCTATCCTGGCAAACGCTAGTGCAAGCCATTCCCCTACCCTTGGTGATTGCCCGGTTAAAGGATGGTGTGATTCTGTATGCAAATGACCCTTACAGCTCAACCTTTGATCGCCGCCGCAAGAAGAGTTCCAGCGTCAATGAACCCATTTGCGATCGCCAAACCCTATCCTTCTATCACGATCCCACCCAACGACAAATAATATTACAGATTTTAGTTAGCCAAGGCTATTTGCGGGATTACACCGTCAAAATGCCGAGTCGCGAGGGCAAGCCGATTTGGAGCCTAGTTTCGCTACAACGGTTAACATTTAAAGGAGACTCAGCCTTTGTGGCAATTTTCCAGCCGATTACAGACTACCCCTATCGCCCCGAATCCCTCCCCCCCTTATCTGCATCACATCCGCAAACAGCTACATCACCTCAACCAACACGCCGCCAGTTAATTGCCAATGCCGTGTGTGAACAAGAGGTCAAATTTTGTACCTTAGCCGAAACCATTTCCGCCGCTGCCTTAATCTACCAAAGCAATCAGTTGGTCTATGTGAATTCCCTAGTCTGTGAAATTACAGGATACAGCCAATCTGAATTGTTAACCATGGATTTATGGGACTTGCTGCATCCGAGTAGCCACGCCTTCATGCCCAAAAAATCCCTGAGTGAATGGAACGAGAGGGAATCACAACGTCGCTATGAGGTGCAAATCCTGACCAAAACCGGTGATAAACGCTGGCTGGAGATGAGTACCCGGATCATTGAATTTCAAGGGAAACCCGCCCTACTGTTAAGTGCCTTTGATATCAGCAATTACAAACAAGCCGAAGCCGCTTGGCAAGAAAGTCAACGCACCCTAGCCACGCTGATGAGCAATTTCCCCGGGATGGCGTATCGCTGTCGGGCAGATAGTCAATGGACGATGGAGTTTGTCAGTGAGGGCTGTTTTAACCTACTCCACTACAATCCCCGTGATTTAATCGAAAATCGGGCATTAGTGTTCAGCGACGTCATTCATCCAGAAGATCGAGAACGGGTGAAGCAAGATGTAAAAGCCGCCGTTACCGAAAAACGACCCTATCAAATAGAGTATCGGATTACCACAGCAACCGGAATTCAGAAGTGGGTTTGGGAACAAGGTTGCGGCATTTTTTCTCGCCACGGAGAGTTGCAGGCTTTAGAGGGCTTTATTACCGATATCACCGAGCGCAAGTGGGCAACAGACGCCCTGGAACTTTTGCAAACTATGACTCAGGCGATTGGCGAAGCCCCAGATTTTCAGTCAGCCTTGTATGTCACTTTGAGTAAAGTGGGGGAAGCCACCCATTGGGATTTGGGCGAAGCTTGGGTCAAACGTGGTGATGGTAAGGTTTTAGAATGTTCCACGATTTGGCGTAGAAGGGAGGAGATGCCTCGGAAGGCACAAGGCACAAATCAGAGGCTCCCAAGGAAGGAGCAAGGTGGAAAGGTAAAAGGAAATGATAACCGGCGACAAGGATGTGATCGCAACTCCACTGGCACAGATAGAGTGGCAATGTCCCCCTATCCCCCTAGCTTGGCGTCTGATACATCAACCTTGGCAGACTTTTGCCAATATAGTCCCACCTTTACCTTCGCTTTAGGCTGTGGACTACCGGGACGAGTTTGGGCATCCCGTCACCCAGAATGGATTCCCGATGTTTCCCGTGCGAATCATTCGGTGTTTGTGCGCTCATCTTTGGCAAAATCCTGTGGTTTAGGGGCTGGCTTGGCGGTGCCAATTATGGCTGATGACGAGGTTCTGGCGGTGTTGACGTTTTTCCGGCTTGAATCACGGCAAACGGATCAGCGATTGGTAGACTTGATTTCTACAGTAGCCGCCCAATTAGGGGTAGCGATTGAGCGCAAAAAGGCGGAAGTGGCGCTGCGTTCCTCTGAGGCGGAGTTGCGGGCATTATTGGCGGCGATGACGGATTCTATTTTTGTCTTGGATGAAATGGGATGTTTCCTGAAGATTGCCCCGACGAATCCTGAGCCTGTACTGTTGCCTAAGAATGCTTATGAATTGGTTGGCAAAACCTTGCATCAACTCTTTGCCCCGGCTCAAGCCGATCAGTTCTTGGTGTATATTCAGGAAGCGATCGCGACTTGTTCGCGTGTGAATATTGAGTATAGTTTACCCGTGGGCGATCGCGACCTTTGGTTTGCGGCGACGATTTCCCCCACGTTGGCAGACTCAGTGGTTTGGGTAGCACGGGATATTACCGAACGCAAACAGGCAGAACAGGCGTTACAACAGGCAGAGGCTAAATATCGCAGCATTTTTGAGAATGCCTTGGAAGGAATTTTCCAATCCACGGCTGATGGGCATTATATTAGCGCCAATCCAGCACTTGCCCGTTTATATGGCTATTCCTCTCCCGATGAATTGATGGCGCGACTGACGGATATTGAACATCAGCTTTATGTTGATCCCCAGCGACGGACTGAGTTTAGTCGGCTGTTGCAAGAAAATGATGCGGTGGCTGATTTTGAGTCCCAAGTCTATCGCAAAGATGGCAGTGTGATCTGGATTGCCGAAAATGCCCGTGCTGTTCGCGATACGACGACAGGGGAATTGCTGTATTACGAAGGCACCGTCGAAGATATCACTGAACACAAATTGGCAAAAGACCAACTGCAAGCCCGGGCATTTTACGATACGTTGACAGGATTGCCTAATCGTGCTTTATTTATGGATCGCTTAAGTCATACTGTAGAGCGAGCCAAACGGCATCCTACCTATCGATTTGCCCTACTATTTTTGGATTTAGATCGCTTTAAAGTGGTCAATGATAGTTTAGGGCATTTGATTGGGGATCAACTGCTGATTGGCATTGCCCGTCGCTTAGAATCCTGTTTGCGGACAGAGGATACAGTGGCTCGGTTGGGTGGGGATGAGTTTACTATAATGCTAGAGGATATTGAAGACATTCACCATGCTACCCGGGTGGCAGAACGAATTCAGCAAGAATTGTCAGCCCCGTTTAATTTAGATGGACATGAAGTCTTTACGGGGGCGAGTGTAGGGATAGTCTTAAGTCGGGAGATCCGACAGGAGGGGGATATCACCCACTATGATCGCCCAGAAGATTTATTGCGGGATGCTGACACGGCACTTTATCGGGCAAAAGCATTGGGGCGATCGCGCTATGAGGTATTTGACCTCACCATGCACCAAAATGCCCTCAGCGTCTTACAGTTGGAAACTGAGTTGCGGCGGGCGGTGGAAAATCAGGAATTTGAGGTTTACTATCAGCCGATAGTATCTCTCTCGACTCATCAGATTGCTGGGTTTGAGGCACTATTGCGCTGGCATCATCCCACGCGAGGATTAGTCAACCCCAGTGAATTTATCCCCATGGCAGAGGAAACGGGATTGATTATTCCCCTAGGCTGGTGGATGTTGCGCCAAGCCTGTCGCCAGTTAGAATGTTGGCATGAGGGGGTTGAGGATAGTTTTCAAACTGGAGACGTTAATCATCAATTGACGATTTATGTCAATCTTTCCAGCAAACAGTTCTTACAACCCGAACTCCTAGAACACCTCGACGAAATTCTGCACCAGACGCATCTGCATCCGCGTCATTTAAAGTTGGAAATTACTGAAAGCTGCTTACTGGCAGATCCACAGACAGCAGAAGAGCGGCTCAAACAATTGCGCGATCGCCAGATTGGTTTATGTATTGATGATTTTGGCACGGGTTATTCTTCCTTAAGTCATTTACATCGATTTCCTATTGATACGATTAAGATTGATCAGTCTTTGATTAGTAATATTGGCATAGATAAAGGAGGGAATACTCAATCCGGTATGAGCGATCGCACCAAAGGCTTACCCCTGCAAATCGTCCGCACGATTATCATGTTGGCAGATAGTCTGGGAATGCAAGTCATTGCCGAAGGGGTAGAAACAAAGGAGCAATTGACTCAACTACTGACGCTCCATTGTGACTATGCTCAAGGGTATTTATTTCAAGTGCCATTAGATGCGTTAACGGCGGGAAAACTTCGAGAAACAATTTAAGCAAGAGGAGGCGATTGAAATCGCTGCTACACAAACAAAGTCCGCCTGCGCGGACTAGGTTATAACGGGGGTAGCTAATCCGGAGTTAGTCTTAACCCTCCAATCCACCCATTTTGTTACCGTTGTGTCGCCACAGCTTGAGTCGAGACGGTTTCGGTTAAATTGGCTGAAGAATTGGCTCGAATAGCGCGAAACATTCCAAATCGACAAAGACCTGTGCCAAAGGCTAGCCGCATCAACAGAATTGTCGGCACTTCTCGCAAAGACTTCATGAAACCCGATAGACCAAACTGCACCAGTCCCTTGGGTCGAGCCACTCCCTGCCAGATAGAATCAAGCCAAGAAGGAAGCGTTTGTTCCGTCCAATCTGCCGTTGTGACACTGCCCTCAACCCGTCCTGTTTCCTGCAAAAGTTCAGAAAAGCCTTCAATACTTGAAAACGCCGGATGAGACCACTGATCTAGGAGTTGCCGCATGACCGGACGCTCCCAAAAATTGAGCGGTTTCTGGCTCTCATCCCGTTGATTCCAGTCAGCAACAACCAGAATCCCACCTGGCTTGAGTACCCGGATCAATTCTTTGGCAAAAATAGCTTTATCGGGAATATGAGGACCCGCTTCAATCGACCAAACCACATCAAAACTGGCATCTGGGAAAGACATTGCCATCGCATCATCCACCAAAAACTTCACATCTAAGTCTTTGGGAGTTAACTCCTGAGCGCGTTTTACTTGTTGGGGACTGATGGTAATTCCGGTGACGGCAAACCCGTAATCCCGTGCCAAAATACGACTGCTTCCGCCAATACCACAACCTACATCTAAAACAGTAGTCCCTGGGGGTAATTTGTCTAACCCCCCCCAACGCACCATTTCATGCACAAAATCCGATTTTGCGGCTAAAAAATCCTTTCGTTGAGGCGGTGAGCCATAATACCCTAAGTGAATATGTTCGCCCCAGTAAAACTCCAAAATACCATCTTCTGTCCATTGGTCATAAGAATTGACAACAGATTCAGAGGATTGATAGCGGCGACCTGTAATGAGATAGAGTATAGTCGCGATCGCGAGGAGTCCCAGCACAAGTCCAAGCACCGGAAAAAAGAAATTCATCAAACTTAAGCCCTCCAATTTTTGACCCTGTTGATCATCGGGTTCAGAGTTGCCTGATTAACCCAAGTGGCTACAGCACATTCTATACTCAACAGCTTAGACTAACCACGATGAGGATTTCAATCCTCACACTGCTTCTGACAGGCGTCTAAATAAAGGTGAGCGACTTGATCAACGGGATTAATCTGTAAACAGTCTTTAAAAAGTTGGGCTGCTTCTGCAAATGAACGATTAGTATATAGAAATAAACCTTTTTCAAAATCTGGCTTCGTCATTAACTTTACCGAGCGAAGTTCTGGTGGATCTGCCTCAAATACTTCAAAAACAGAGACCATTTCGCTTTTCCCCTTAACCTGAACTTGACCGATAATCCGGAAGGCATATTCTATCGGATGATTTAACTGTAAAAACGTGTGGTGAGAAATTAATAATGATACCCCATACTCTTTCGTAAGCTGTTCTAAGCGAGCGGCTAAATTGACCGCATCACTAATCACTGTGCCATCCATGCGGTTGTGTCCGCCAACGGTTCCCAGCATCAGCGAACCTGTGTTAATCCCAATCCCAATCTGAATCGGGGGACGATCCGGGCGTTGCCGCGTTTTATTATACTCAGTCAACCGATTTAACATATCAATTCCGGCGCGAACGGCGTCATCCGCACTACCACTAAAGAGCGCCATAATCGCATCACCGATATATTTATCAATAAAGCCACAATTTTCAACAATGGCTGGTTCCATGCGCGAAAGATAGGCGTTGATAAATTTAAAATTATCGTCCAAGCTCATCCGTTCCGATAGGGTAGTGAAAGAACGAATGTCAGAAAATAAAATTGACATGTTTTTCTGCACCGCCTCGCCGAGTTCGACATCGACAATACTTTTTTTATCAAGTAATTGCAGAAAATTTTCCGGGACAAAACGTTCATAAGCTCGATTCAGTTGCAGGAGTTGAGCCGTGAAATCCTTGCGTTCAGCTTCAGCCTTTTTACGTTCGGTAATGTCTTGAAACGCCGCGATCGCAAACGTCACCTTGCCCCCTTCGTCAAAAATTGGGATACCCCATGCTTCAATAGGAATAATCTGATCGCCCCGGCAAATTTCAATGTCATCAGCGGTGGCACTTTCTCCCATTAAAGCCTGAACCACGGGCAATAATTCCGCCGGGTAGAGTTGTTCAGTCCCAGCAATATAAAATTGATAGACTTCAGCGAATTGTTCAGCAAAGGTATGAGGAACAACGCCTTTTCCCATCAACTGTTGTGCTCGTTGATTCAGGTAATAGGTTTTTCCGGTTGCATCTAATACCGCTACCCCAACCGGAACCGCTTCCAGAAATTGGGCTAATCGGCGTTCACTTTCCCGCGCGGCTTCTTCGGCTTGTTGATGTAACTCTTCTTCAATCGCATCGGAATGAGCCGTCGTGGTTTCGAGTAAAATCTCTAAGTCAGCATTGTAGCGCTGCAACTCCCAGGTTTGGTAAAGCGCGATAACCATCGCTGATCCGATCAACGCCACTAGCGGCGAAACCACGGGTAACCACCAGTAGGCGATAAATGCCACAAAACTACCAACCACCAGGATACTACCCATGAGGAATGTGCCTAAAATGACAACCGTCCATCGGGGAAAAATCATGTCAGGGAATTGGTTAGCTTGCTGAAGTTTCCAACTTCCTCCAGCACCAATAAAAGACCAGAGTACAATCCATAACCACTCCACTGGATCGACCCAAATGGTCAACCAAGAATGTCCGTTGATCTGATCAATGAAGGGAATTAAAGAGCGTCCATCAATAGCTTTGATCAAAGGGCGTCCCGCCATCGCCCCACTAATGATTTGACTGGCGATATTAGCATGAATAATAACGCCCGGTGTTTGCTGGCGAGAACCGATGGTATTTTGACTATAGGGTGTAAAGAATAAGTCATTGGCACTTTGTCCCGTAGCGCCAATGAGAACAATGCGATCGCGCATCAAATCCGGTGATATCCGGTTCTCTAAAACATCCGCAATGGATACGGTTTGGAAGTTCTCAGCAGGACCGCGATAGTTTAATAGGATCTGATAACCACCCACATCAGCATTCACATAGCCACCCTCATTCCCCGTCAATGGCACAAAGATAGCCTTACCTAACTGCAAATGACTCTTTCCCTCATCCCTCATTTGCAGGGTCATCCCTTCGGCTTCCAGATACATTAACGCCAACTTTACCCCTAATCCCAAGTGGGTGGACTCATCGTCTAATTGCACAGACAGCAATCCGCGACGAACTTTGCCATCCGCATCCAAGACTAAATCAGCCATCCCCACTTGATCCAGTTGTTTTAAAATGGGCGATGGTGCTACCATTTCGCCCACCACTTTTTCCACACCAATCAGGTTCGGTGTGGATTTAAACACCTCGACTAATTCCTGATGACCTGGTTCGACTGGTAAATCACGATACAAATCCAAACCAATCGCCCTCGGTTGTTGGGCGTTTATTTTCTCAAGTAACTGCGCTAAGACTTGATCGGGAATGGGCCACGTCCCGATTTGGGTAATATCAGACTCATCAATCGTCACTACTACAATGCGGGGGTCAACCGATTCTCGGGGACGTAGCTGAAAAAATCGGTCTAGTGTTGCCCATTCGAGAAGCTGAAACGAACCCGTCCCGGCTGTAGCTATCACCAATCCGGCGACAGTTGGCGCACTTATCAGTACCCCTCGCCATTTAGAAATATACTGCCTGAGCTTTTGCCACATTTAGGATGAGCAATCAAAATTAACATGAGTAGTCCCCTGATTGCCATTGGCTATATAGTTCCCTTTTTTCTACTGTAGCTCAAGTTCAGGTGAGCCGTGGCTCAGGCAGTTTGGCTCACCCTAAATGGTTAAATCTCAACTACACTAGTAACTATCTTCACTCCCTACGGTGTACAGCGCTAGATCGTTATTCGCTCGGTTGAGTCGATCCGCGATCGCAGCTCGAAGTTTCAGAGCGATTGATGGCGTAGCCAATACCTCTTGGGCTTGTTCTCGGTAGATAGCACTGGTTACCGGATCAACTTGGTCAATTTTCTGTAAATTTGAAAATACTGTATCAGCAGAAATGGTCATCAGCTTAAACCCTTCCATTACATATAATTGTGATCCTGACTTAATTATCGAACAGATGGCAATGTTGAATGATTAAGATAAAACAAAAATTATTCGACGCATCAGTAGGGGTTTGGTTACCAAACCCCTACTCTCAAATCAACTATCTCACTGTACGTCATGAAATTTCCCTTGTCTCGTCAGAAACGGCAAATTATTCAATTTTTCGGTTTATTCTGCTGCTGTTGCGTCCTAATTATTAGTTGTGGTGAGTTGAACACCTCGACACCCACTGATAATTCTGCGAGTTCAGTCACTAGCGCTGAACGTATCGCGGTGGGTTCTGTCGCCAAACCTCGAACCCTTGACCCCGCTGATGGGTATGAAGTAGCGATTAGCGATATTATTACCAGCTTAGGCGATCGCCTCTATACCTACGCGGGGGATACTGATAAGCTGCTCCCCCAACTGGCGACAGAACTCCCGCAAGTCAGTGACGATGGTTTAACCTACACGATTCCTCTGCGTCAGGGAGTTACCTTCCATGATGGGACACCCTTTAATGCAGAAGCCATGGCTTTTTCTTTGAAGCGGTTTAGTGAAAATGGGGGTAAACCCTCAGCTTTACTTTCTAACATCATGGAATCCGTTGAAGCCACGGGGGAATACGAACTCACGATTAAACTAAAAAACGCCTTTGCTCCCTTCCCTTACCTGTTAGCTTTTCCCGGATTAAGTGCTGTTTCGCCTCAAGCTTATGAAATTGGGCAAGGCAAATTTAAACCCAATGAGTTTGTGGGAACGGGTCCTTATAAGCTAGTTTCCTTTGATCCCAATTTAGTTAAAGTGGATGTTTTTGACGACTATTGGGGAGAAAAACCGCCCAATCAAGGCATTGACTTTCAGTTTCTCAGCAGTCCCGCTAACTTGTACAATTCCTTTACCACAGGTGCGGTTGATATTGCCTATCGTGACTTAGATGCCGATCAAATTCTCAGCCTCAAAGAGGATGCTGAAGCCAAGGGCTATCAAGTCTTAGAAAAGCCCAGCAGTCGCCTAGATTACATGGTTCTAAACGTCAAGCAAAAACCTTTAGACCAGGTAGAAGTCCGACAAGCGATCGCGGCGTTAGTGGATCGTGCTTTAATCATTGATCGCGTTTATCGGGGTCAAGCTGAACCAGCTTACAGTATTATACCCAAAACCTTTGCCACCAGCAAACCTGTATTCAAGGAACCTTATGGGGATGGCAATGTAGAAAAGGCAAAAGAACTTCTCACCCAAGCTGGTTTTTCTGCCGAAAATCCGTTTGAATTTGAAATTTGGTACAGTTCCGATAGCCCCCAGCGCCAACAAATTGTTACCCTACTCAAAGAATACACCGAGCAAAAAATGGATGGTTTGATGCAAGTCAAACCGCAACCCGTTGAATCGACTACTCTCTTTGCTAATATTCCCAAAGGCATTTATCCCAGCTATTTAGTGGCTTGGTTCCCTGACTTTGGCGATGCGGATAATTACGTCAGTCCCTTTTTCAGTTGTACGAAAGGAACAGCCGAAACTGGATGTCAGGAAGGTGCCAGTCAAAGTCAAGGCTTCTTCTATTACAGCGAGAAAATGAACCAACTCCTTGACGCTCAACGGAAGGAACAAGATCCCCAGGCGCGACAAGAACTATTTGGGCAAATTCAAGAGCTAATTGCTCAAGATGTTCCTCTGGTTCCCTTGTTGCAGAAAAAAGAATTTGCTTTTGCTCAAAAATCCTTACAGAACGTGGAAATAAACCCAATTATTGGTGTATCGTTTTGGCAAGTTGATAAAAGCGCTTAAACCAACAACCCTGTAGAGACGTTGCATGCAACGTCTCTACAATCTGGATAGAACAAAATTCTATCTTTCGTACTATTGGAATGGCGCTCGCATCATAACTACAAACTAATTTGAATTCCCATGTCTCGTTCTCGTGCCTTACTCTACTACGTCATCACTCGGTTGCTCCTTGCACCGTTAATGATGTTTACGATTGTAACTATCGTATTTTTACTCCTCCGCGCTACGCCAGGAGATCCCATTGATGCGGTAATTGGTAATCGTGCGCCTGAAGATGTGAAGGCTGAGTTTCGGGAAAGGTTGGGATTAAATCAACCGCTACCGTTACAGTATGTAAACTATTTACTCAGTTTACTCCGCCTCGATTTAGGTAGTTCAATTAGTGACCAAGGACGAGATGTTTGGCAAGTAATTCAGCAGTATTTTCCGGCGACGGCAGAAGTAGCGGTATGTAGTATGATAGTCGCGATAACTGTAGGAGTTGGTGTGGGTATTTTTTCCGCCTCTCGTCCCGGTACAGTCTTTGATTTAGGTGGACGGTTATTTGGGATTATTACTTATGCCTTACCGATATTTTGGGCAGGAATGATTGTCCAGTTAATCTTTGCTGTACAGTTAGGATGGTTTCCCCTGGGTGGGCGATTTCCCGCATCAGTAATTCCGCCCACAAGACTCACAGGACTTTATACTGTTGATAGTCTCTTGAACGGTAACTTCAACCAATTTTTTACTGCCTTATACTATTTAACCCTACCATCACTAACATTAGGAATTCTCCTAAGTGGAATTTTTGAGCGTATTGTGCGGGTGAATCTTAAGCAAACTCTGAACGCTGATTATGTGGAAGCCGCACGCGCTAGAGGGATTCAGGAACGGACGATTCTGTTGCATCATGGGTTAAAAAATGCTTTGATTCCGGTGATTACAGTAATGGGACTCACGTTTGCTTCCTTGCTAGGGGGTGCGGTGTTAACTGAAGTTACCTTTTCCTGGCCCGGATTAGCCAATCGATTATATGAAGCGATTCAGTTACGAGATTACCCGACAGTGCAGGGTATTATGGTGTTTTTTGGGGCTATTGTGGTGATAGCAAGCATTGCCATTGATATTATTAATGCCTTAATTGACCCCCGTATTCGCTATTGAATGTTGATGGTTCAGGGTTCAGGTTTGATTGCTATCCAGGGAACAGGAAACGATGGCAAAATGAATACCAAAATCAGAGCGATCACTCCTTTTCGGCGGTATTCTCATGCCTATATGTAGGGGCGGGTTTCACGATTATCGTTTCTTTTGCACCCAGATGGGACTAAACCCGCCCCTGTGTAACGGCGCACCTCGGCAAAGGACGCCCCTACGTTTATGCGGTAAAAATTGTTACTGAATCAGGAGTTTACCTAATCCACGTTGATGCGATCAGCGATTGGCAAGTGTGCTGCAAGAGAGTTAAATAACTCTCTTTAGGGAAATCAGGTAAAATTTATTTGATCAAACAATACTGTTTTACTGTCATTAGAAAATTAACCGATAAAAATGAAAAAAGGATTTAACCCTAGACAACCAAACCGTAACGCTTATTACGAGTTCTTGAATGAAGCATTGCCGACAATCAGACGCATAAAAGACAAAGACATCAAGGAGCAGCGACGACAAGGGGAAAAACTATTGAAATCTAATTTAGACAAACTGGATGATAAGTTTTCTCAAATGTTGCGAAGTTGGGCAAAAGCCGAGCTATTAACCGTGGAACCAGAGGAAGCCCAAACAATTGCCGGACCTATTCATGATTTCTGCACTTACATAGCGCAATTTCCACTGATAAAACCAGAAATCAAGTGGGAAATTGTTATCACGGGTTGCCAAGTAGCGACCACCGTGTTTACTCCCGAAGCATCTCTAACGAATTGGTTAATGAGCCAAAACCTTCTGGGAATTGCTTATCGTAACCAAGGACGGATTGATGAAGCGATCGCTACTTTGGAATCCGCTTTAAAAATATACCCTCCAGAAGTATTTTTTACAAGGTTTCGTGATGAGTGGACAATGCTCCAAAATCGTCTGGGAAATGCTTACTGGAGTCGTAGCCAGAGTCAAGAAAGTCCAGAAGAAAAACTCCGGAATTTGAATTTAGCGCTCGCTGCTTATGAGAAGGCGTTGCAAGGCACTCCCAAAGATGAATCTCCCGATGATTGGGCAGGGACTAAATATAATATATGTGATGTCTATGGCAAAATGGGAAAGACTGCGGATGCAATTATTTGCTATAAGCAAGCTCTAGAAGTCTTTCCCGAGAAAACTTATGAGTGGGCGCAGACTCAACATGGTCTAGGTCTTACCTACAGCGAAGAAAGAAACATTGACCAGGCAATTGATTGTTTTCGGTTAGCGCTAAAAATCTTCACACCCACTGCATATCCTGAAGATTGCCGCAACATAGGACGTAGTCTTGGATATGTGGCTCTTGGCAATCGCCGTTGGCAGGAAGCTATCGAGGGATATGGTATTGCTATTGAAGCGCTTGAGCAGCAAATTAACATTTGGGCTACAACAGATGCTCAGCGCCAAAAGACTCAGCAGTCAGGAATTGATCTTTCCTGCGGCATGGTTAAAGCCTGTATCAATGATGGTCAACTAACCAAAGCTATTGAATATGTTGAGCGCAATAAAGCCCGTAATTTGGTCAAATTCCTCGCCTCAGAGAACCTCGAACCCAAAGGTGTCTCAGAAGATATCCGTAATCAATGTAAGCGCCTCCGCCAAGAAATCTCTAAAAGACAAAATCTACTAGATATGCGAGATGTGCAAAATAGGGAATCAGATGAGAGCCATCGCACCCAGCTTAATCAATTTCAGGAAGAAATCAACAAGTTGAAAGAACAGCTCGATTCCTTGATTGTTGAGAAAATCCAACCCCACGACCCCAGTTTCAACCTTACGCAACAGGTAAAAGGTATCCTCTTTGAGGAGATTCAGGCGTTACTACCCGATAATCAAACCGCCCTTATTGAGTGGTACATTCTGGATGATATCTTTGTTACTTTCATCATTACTCATCAAAGCCCTGGCATTACTGTTTGGAAATCTGATCCACAAGATATAGAAGCTTTTAAATTATGGGGCAATGAGTATTTCCAGGACTATGGTAAATCTTCTAAACAAGCTTGGCGAGATCATCTGGAATCCTATCTCAGTCGCCTCGCTGAGATTCTGCACCTAGATGAGATCCTCACCCATGTACCAGATACCTGCGATAGGATAATTCTGATTCCCCATCAGTCCTTACACGTACTTCCTCTTCACGCTTTGCCTTTACTCCACGAGAAAGGTAAGTGCCTTTTAGACAAATTTCCTAGAGGTGTGCATTATGCTCCCAGTTGTCAAGTGCTACAACTAGCTCAAAGCCGACAACGCCCTGATTTTACCCACCTTTTTGCCATTCAAAACCCGACAAAAGACCTTGACTACAGCGATATAGAAGTCCAAGCCATTAAGCAGTATTTCCATAGCAGTCACATCCTTGTCAAAGGCGATGCCAAAAAATCAGCTATTGATAACCAGCAACTCCAAACTGCCCACTGTATCCACTTTTCCTGTCACGGCGACTTCGACTTTGAACGCCCTCTGCTTTCTAAACTACATCTGGCTGATTGCCACATTTCCCCAAAAAATGACCCAGCCACTGCTTTCAGTAAATACCTTACTGTGTTAGAGCTATTTACCTTTGACCTCAGTCAATGTCGGCTCGTCACTCTATCTGCTTGCGAAACAGGATTAATCGGCTTTCCATCCGCCACGGATGAGTACATTGGCTTAAACTATGGATTTTTGGTTGCAGGTACTGCCAGCATTGTCTGTTCTCTGTGGACAGTAAACGATATATCGACAGCCCTGTTAATCATCCGGTTCTATCAGAATCTTAAATCAGGCTTAACCGTCCCTATTGCCCTCAACCAAGCCCAAACCTGGCTCCGGGATGCTACAAAAGAAGAGTTACAGCAGTGGGTCAAGCAACTGTCTAATCCTAATCATAGAATGCAATTGAGAGCGTTCCTCAATCACAAACCCCCTAATAGCAAACCCTTCGAGTCTCCCTACCACTGGGCAGCCTTCTGTGCCATCGGTCAATAACCCGTGAAAACTGACAGTATCTTCTACAACCTATTTCTGGCATTTCCCGGCATCTTCTTTGAGCTGATTAACCGTCCTCCCGAAGAAGCCGATAGCTATGAATTCACCTCCCGCGAAGTCAAACAATTATCCTTTCGCTTAGACGGTTTATTTTTACCCAAAACCAGCGAACCTGACAAACCTTTATACCTGGTTGAAGTTCAGTTCCAGCCAGATGCTGGCTTATACTACCGCATATTTGCCGAACTCTTCATCTTTTTAAGGCAATACCAGCCACCCCATCCTTGGCAAATTGTCGTCATTTATCCCAACCGCCGTATCGAACGAGAACAGACGTTACATTTTGGTAACCTCTTAGCCCTGAACCAGGTGAGACGAATTTACCTGGATGAGTTAGAGGAAGCCGCCGAAGGCTCATTAGGGGTAGAAGTTGTTAAACTTGTAATTGAGCCGGAAGAGACAGCCGGACAACTGGCAAGACAGTTAATCGAACAAGCACAGCAACAGCTAACTGATGAAACAATCCAACGTGAATTCATTACTCTGATTGAAACCATTATCGTTTACAAATTACCGAAAAAAAGCCGCGAGGAGATAGCCGCTATGTTGGGATTAAGCGAAATCAAACAAACCCGATTTTATCAGGACACTCTCCTAGAAATGAAATTAGAAACTATCCCCAGACTGCTGCCAATGGGATTGGATTTAGAGCAAATTGCCCACGCCCTAGATTTACCTCTGGAAATTGTCCAAAAAACAGTAAATAAATTTTGGCGATGCTTTTTGTCATTCCCTGAGCGAAATATAGATGCTTTTATCGAATTATTGACCGAGCAATATTCGCTATTTTCATCAGGATACTTGGCTGAATTAGAACAGCTATTGGCTCCTTTACCCGATGATATTGAAGAACTGTCTGCAGCGATTTCAAGTTGGTGTGAACAACACCCTGAAATTGATGAAGTGCAATTGAAACTTCTGCCCGACAATTCATCAGAAAAAGCACCTGGGAGCAAAGAAGGCAATGTTAAACCTCCCAATTACAAACTGAACAAACAAGCTATCCTCAATGCCATTCAGCAAAGTTCTTCTTCAAAAGATTCTCAATCCTCCAATTCTGCTTCATGAAAGTTGCTAATCCAAAATTGACTCTTTGCGCTTTTCATCTGCGAAACAACTTAGCTCAAGGTGAAGATGAACCCGTCAATAACGCGAATCATTTATGGGAGGAATGTCAGCGACTTGGACAAAAACTTCATGTTCCTAGATTAGAATCCCTAATTGAGCGTCTTCAAGAGAATAACGGTCAAATCGGTGTATCTTCCAATCAGGATAACTCAAGATATCTGGAATTATTACAACCTGAAAATCCACTAAGGTTTTCTGCTATCCCTGAAGGTAGTAAACCTCAACTTCAAGGCGAAGTATATCCTCTACAAATTCATGATACCTATGCTGTTGATCTTACCCTACGTTATCCCTATCCCAATGTAGACATTCATCAATTAGAGGGTTTAAATCCTCAAGGTTGTCTGCTTCCTAGTCAAATTAAAGCCTCTCTGGGACAAACCCTGGTACTCTTTGCCCAACCAGAAGGTCAAATTCAGGATATTCAGGAGTTTGCCAATGGTTGTTTAGCGGCGATTCTGCCTAAATCAGAGGTTGCACAATTTTTACGTTCTCCACCTACTCAAGGCATCTTTTTAGGAAGTCCCATTTTTGAGTATGACAATAACCGAGAGCATCCGGCTGAACATTGTCATATTCTCGTCTGGCTTAATTGCGACCCGGAAACAACAACATTAGAAGCTGCGGGAGATTATTATCAACCCCTAATTAATTTATTATGTTGTCGCCATAAAATTTTATATGCCTACTCAGAATCCCGGTGGTGTAATCAAAAAGCACGGCTTCTCTACAGGAAATTAGAGGTAAAAGCAAAAGCCTTCCGTCAGTTACCATCTGAACCAACCCCTAAGCTAAAGCAACTCAAAGAATGGCTAACTGAAATTCCTACACTTGCTTTTGAATACGCCAACTATCTGCGAGATATAGATATTCATCGCACGACGATTGAAACTAATCTTATAAATTATAAATTATGGTTGAAGCAACTCCAAGATATTGGCATTCAAAGTCGGGATAATCTAGATTTTTTAGAGCGATTCATTAATGTCACTCAAGATAATTATATTAAACAAATCAATGTTGATTTATCTTGTCTGATGCCAAGTCAGCAAGTTTTTGGGCAGATGATTGAAGCGAGTCGAGGTATCGTAGAAACAGAACAAGCCGAACGCGATCGCGCTTTACAAAATACGGTAGCTATTGTTGGTGTGGGTTTAGCTACAGCAGCCGTTGGCGCTACCGTCGCTCCATACATAATTCCCACAGAACCTAGACAACCAATATTACCTCCTTTTTCAACGAATCATCTCCATCCCTTGACTCAATCGCTACTTTTGAGCCTGGTTTTTGGTGTTGGAGGAGCGGTTGTTACCAAGGGAGTCATTGCTCTAATTCAAAATCGAGGTGTAATTGCTGGACACATTACAAAGCTAATTCGGGGTAATCGTAATAAGACAGTACAATTGTCTGGTAATACTCAACAAACTTTACCACAATCTAAAAAACAGAATCAATAAAAAGATGCCATTAGAAGAACCCCCGCCCCCAGACGTGCCATGGCACGTCCCTACATACACCCCTGTTCTACTCTTTCCCCCCAGCGCCGGGATGTTCTCGCCCAGGAACGTTCTCCAGTGCTGTCAGCGCCGCTTGCGAACCTGCCAGAATATCCTGTTCTTCACCACCTAAGTAGAGGCGTCCAAAACTGCCAACGGCAGAAATTTGCAGAATATTAATTGAGGCGGCTTTCTCGGCTTCATTAGCGGCTAAAGCAGCATAAGCGGCTGGTGCTACTTCTAAAACATACAAAGTTTGCCCTGCCAAAATCATCTGTCCCCGTCGGGTGCGATTAATCAGTTGAGTTTGGTGAGGGTCAATATTGCGAATAATCTGGCTAGAGATAACCCGGGGTTTCAGGCGTTCTCGTTCACCGACGCCTAGGGCGGCTAGAATCGCTTTCCCCGCCGCCCTGGTTTCGCCTTGTTTGTTCGCATGAACTTCCAGAACCCCATAGAGTCGTTCCACCATCTGCACGGCTGGACGTACAGAGGTCGATTTTAGCGCCACATCGGTAATCCGGTTAATTTCGATACCCGGTGAGATTTCAATCCAGAGCGACGTATCTCCAGGTAATGGCAAGAACCCTAGCGCAACTGTCCCCATATAAGCCGCGTGCTGCGGCTGTAAGCTATCTATATAGACATAAGATCGCAATTCTATCGCCAAGGTTATTTCTCCGTAGATTGGGGTCAAACGGCTGGAATACGCAACATCCGAGTTTACCTGAAAACGAAGCGCGATCGCGATTTTTCCAGTTTGAGTCGCGACACCTAGTGTACAGTCCCGATGAGGGAGATGAGAAATATAGGCAAGATGAGCAATGCTGGAATTTTCCCTACACCCTACACCCCACACCCTACACCCAGTATTCTTTTTAGCCTTCTTACGAATTCTAAGGCAACAGGCAACCTCTCCCGAAGCGCCAGGTTAACCAAAGGGCAGTTTAGTTATAGTATTTAAACTGACAAACATCCTACCAGCGCCAGAAAAAGCCAACGGATGGTGCGCCGTTTCCCTAATAATCATGGCTAAGAAATCGAAGACAACGACCGAGGTTAGTCTGAGAGACCCTAAATACTACTTCAACCGGGAACTCAGTTGGTTGGAATTTAATGATCGCGTCTTGCATGAAGCCCTCGATTCCCGAACCCCATTGCTGGAACGCTTGAAGTTTCTGGCAATCTTCAGTTCCAACCTGGATGAATTCTTTATGGTTCGGGTGGCGGGTTTGAAGCAGCAGGTGGAGGCGGGGGTGACATCCCTAACTGCCGATGGTCGCACACCTAGCGATCAATTGCATGGGATTAACAAGCGGTTACTCCCCATGATCAAAGAACAACATGAACATTTTGAACAAATCCTGCGCCCCTTATTGGCACAACAGGGGGTCTACCTGCTGGACTATATGGAGTTGAACTCCGAACAGCGGACTTATTTGCAAAACTACTTTGAAGCGCAAATTTTCCCGGTTCTGACACCCCTAGCTGTTGACCCTAGCCACCCCTTTCCCTATATTTCCAACCTGAGTCTGAATCTAGCCGTAGTGGTGAAAGATCCCGATCAGGGCGAGGAATTTTTTGCCCGAGTGAAAGTGCCCAAAGTCTTACCTCGGTTTGTCACCCTTCCCGAACCGTTGCGAGAACGGCAAAAGGGAAAACCTGCCATCTGGGTGGGCATTCCCCTAGAACAGGTGATTGCCCATAATTTAGAGTTTCTGTTTCCAGGGATGAATATCCAAGAATATCATCCGTTTCGGATTACTCGCAATGCTGACTTAGCCGTCGAGGAAGATGAGGCGGATGACCTACTACTGGCTATTGAAGAGGGACTGCGGAAGCGACGTATAGGGGGTTCAGTCGTCCGCATGGAAATCCATGCGACTGTACCAGAAAGCTTACGAGAAACGCTGATGGGGGAGATGGGACTCGAGGAAAGCGATATCTACGAAATAGACGGCTTATTGGGGCTAGGGGATCTGATGTCGTTTATGGGATTACCCCTACCGGAACTAAAAGACCCCTCCTGGACACCCGTCATGCCCATCGAGTTGCGATCGCTCTCTTCTGAGGAAGATGGGGATGACTTCTTTAGCATTATTCGCAAACGGGATTTATTTGTCCATCATCCCTACCATTCCTTTGGTGGTACCGTGCAGCGATTTATTACCCAGGCGGCGGATGACCCGAATGTACTGGCGATTAAAATGACACTCTACCGCACCTCTGGCGATTCCCCCATTGTCAACGCTTTGATTAAAGCTGCCGAAAATGGTAAGCAGGTGGCGGTTTTGGTGGAATTGAAAGCCCGTTTTGATGAAGAGAATAATATTCTCTGGGCGCGTAAGTTAGAACAAGCTGGTGTACATGTGGTTTATGGGATTATTAAGTTAAAAACCCATACCAAAATCGTGCTGGTGGTGCGTCAAGACGAGAAGAGGATTCGCCGCTATGTTCACATTGGCACAGGAAACTATAACCCCAAAACCGCTAGAATTTACACGGATGTAGGACTCCTAAGCTGTCGTGAGGATTTAGGGGCAGATTTAACCGATTTATTCAATTTTCTGACTGGATACTCCCGCCAGCGCTCTTATCGCAAGTTATTAGTCGCCCCAGTGAATTTACGCGATCGCATGACGGCGATGATTCAGCGGGAAATCGAACATTGTCGCCAGGGAAACACCGGGCGGATTGTTGCCAAAATGAATTCTTTGGTTGATCCGAAGATTATCGCCACTCTCTATGAAGCCTCCCAATCTGGCGTACAAATTGATTTAATTGTTCGAGGAATTTGCTGCTTGCGTCCCGGTGTTGTCGGCGTTAGCGATAATATTCGCGTGATTAGTATTATCGGTCGCTTTTTAGAACATTCGCGGATCTATTACTTCTATAATCAGGGTGATGAGGAAGTTTATATTGGCAGCGCTGACTGGATGCGTCGCAATTTAGATCGGCGAGTTGAGGCGATTACACCTGTAGAAGATCCAGAAATTATCAAAGATTTGCAAGAAATTTTAGCCATTATGATGGCAGATAATCGCCAAGCTTGGGAATTACAACCCGATGGGCGTTATATACAACGTCAACTGGAGGATGCGAAAGAGCAATGCGCTCAAAAGATTTTCATGGAGATGGCGAAGGAATCAGCAAAGGAGGCGGCGGGAATGGGGTAGACATCGTAGGGGCGCACGCTCCGTGCACCCAATTTAAACTGACGTGCGCCCAATTTAATCAGCTTATTGAGTTTGTAAACGTTCTCGAATTCGTTGGCGAAATAACCGCACTGCTGTCCGCTGTCCCTGAATATTACTTTGTTCAATAAAGTTGGGAACCTCTGTTACAGGTAAAAAGGGAAATGCGAGGCTTTGTTCTCTCAGTTCATATTCTCCTTCAACTAATTGATAAATCTGGAGGGTTTGACGGGTATATCTCCACAATTCAGGAACACCTAACGCCGCATAAATGGATTGTTTATTGATAGAGGAACTGGTATAATCTGACTCAATAGCCAAGTCGGGCGGTGGGTCAATTTCCAGGTTGATTCGTCTACCTCGGACTCGTGATTCGTTTTGAATATAGAAACAGGTATCTGGCTCGATAAAACGGGTTAAGTCTTCGCGCTTCAAGCTCAATGCACCGACTTTCTTAACTTCTATTTCTAGCTCGTCGGCGATAGCTTCAATAAAGCTTTCGAGCATCCCTTTTGGGACTTCCTGGTCTTCGAGTGGCATCCTGATTTCTAATACTCCCTGATCATTCATCATTCAGTTGATTAGTTTTCCCCAGAGGTTTCAATCCCTTTAACCACCTCAAAAAACGCGATCGCGGCAAACCCCAAGCCCACCACAGAACCAATACCCAGAGCCAATCCCCGCCCGATGTCACCTTGAAATAACCTGACCAATCCCTCACAAACAACGACTGATGAAATACCAGCCAGTACCCCAGCCAATACCCCAGTATCAGCACGAGTAATTGCCACAGCAACCGCCCCGGTTCCAGCCACACCCACCCAGTTAAAAAACGCTCCAGCAAAAGTTACGGCAATCGCCGCGCCGCCAGAACGAGCAAAAAGAGTGCAAAAATAAGGGTAATTTAGCTGGGGACTGATAGCCGTGATAGATGGCAAGACTATTTCTATTTCTCTGTTTTCAGGGGCTTTTGGTTTAGATTTAGGTTTAGAGCTAGCCGGATTTCATACCGTAAGTGTGGTTGAGAAAGAGCGGGATGCGGCAAAAACTATAGCGCTTAACCGACCTCATCTTCATGAAAGTGCTATCCCAAGGTCAATCGATACAATCAGTACCCAAGATTTACTCTTAGAAGGTGGTCGAGTTTTAGATTTAGGTAGAGCTTTACGTCCTAATGAGGTGGATTTGGTGGTTGGTGGTCCACCTTGTCAGCCTTTTAGTACAGCAGGAAAAAGAGCTTCAGTCTTAGATCCTCGTGGTAGTTTATTTATGGAGTTTGTCCGTGTTGTTCGAGACATTCAACCTCGATTTTTCCTTATGGAGAATGTGAAAGGGTTACTTTCCGCTGCTATCCGTCACAGACCAATTAACCAACGAGGAACATATTATCCCCCTTTAGAACCGGAGGAAATGCGGGGTGCAGCCCTTAAGGTGGTATTGGCAGAAATGCATGAACTTGGATATCATCTCGTTTACAATCTTTTAGAAGCTGCAAACTATGGTATTCCCCAAAATAGAGAGCGTGTCGTGTTTATTGGTTCTAGAGATGGTGAATCTGTTACATTTCCCTTGGCTACCCATTGTAAAGGTGGTAGAGATTTACCCAAGTGGCGTACTTTAAAAGATGCATTAACAGACTTAGTTGAACAACAGCCAGAGTTTACACCGTACTCTGAAAAGCGCTTAAAGTATTTGAGATTGCTCAAAGCCGGACAAAACTGGAGATATTTACCCGACAACTTGAAAGAAGAGGCAATGGGAGGTGCTTATAAATCCGGGGGTGGTAAAGTTGGTTTTTACAGGCGATTATCTTGGGATAAACCCTCGCCAACTGTAACTACAAGCCCACAGCAAAAAGCGACAGATATGTGTCACCCGGTAGAACTGCGCCCCTTAAGTGTACGAGAATGTGCGAGAATCCAAACTTTTCCTGACGACTGGATTTTTTATGGTTCAATAACGTCCAAGTACAAACAAATTGGCAATGCTGTACCTGTTTTACTGGCAAAAGAAATTGGTGATTATCTTTACAGTTTGATTCAAGGAAACAAACCACGAGGAAAGCAAATAGTCGAACAGCTTTCGCTTTTGTCGTTATAGAAGTTAAGTCATTTGGTCAAAATCTAGCAAAAGGCAAAATTCAGAGGGCAGAGGGCAGATAAAGAGGCTTGTTCTAAAATTAGTGCTTTTCGCTCCTTGACAGCATGTTGTTTTAGAGTCTCGGCAGATAAAAGTTGAAAAAAACAACAGTGGTGTACCCATATTGATGGATGTAGGAGCATGGAGCGTGAAAACACAAAACGTTCTTGTAGGTTGGGTAGAGCGCAAGCGAAACTCAACGCCATCGTTATTCTGTTGGGTTTCGTTCCTCCACCCAACCTACAAAAGACAGGCTATCTTACTGCTTTTGACCGCTAACTGGGGTTACGAAATCGACACACTAGCCGAACCCAAGTTAAACAGCTACCGGAGTTGCTTTCAACTCAAAAATCTTCTCAATCACATCTTCAACCACCTTATCGGGTGTAGATGCTCCAGAGGTTACACCGACAACAATTTCACCGTCTGGGAGCCAATTGTCCGTCACCGTCATATCTTGATGCAGTACCTTGTGATCAATCCGATTCCCCGGACCAATTCGCTCGGCGCTGTCGATGTGATAGGAGGGAATCTTCCGTTCAATGGCAATTTGTTGCAGTTGCGTCGTATTGGATGAGTTAAAGCCACCAATCACGACTATTAAATCTAACCTTTGCTCAACCAACTCCAACATCGCATCCTGTCGCTCTTGAGTTGCATCGCAGATGGTGTTAAAACTCTGAAAATGCTGATTCAGTTGGTCAGGACCATACTTTTTCATCATCGTGCGCTCAAACAGCTTCCCAATTTGCTCGGTTTCGCTTTTGAGCATGGTGGTTTGGTTAGCTATGCCAATATGCTCCAAATCCCGCTCCGGGTCAAATCCCTCTGAAGTGGCGCGGCTGAATTTTGCCATAAATTCGTCCCGATTCCCACCATTGAGAATATAGTTGGTGACATACTCGGCTTCTTGTAGATTCAGCACCACGAGGTATTTACCAGCAAAGGAACTGGTAGCTATGGTTTCTTCGTGCTTATACTTGCCGTGAATGATGGAGGTGTACTCTTTCTTCTTATGCTTCTCCACCGTATGCCATACCTTGGATACCCAAGGACAGGTAGTATCGACAATCTTACAGTTTTTATCATTGAGTAGTTGCATTTCCTGAACGCTGGCACCAAAGGCAGGTAAAATTACCACATCACCCGCACCAACGATAGAAAAGTCTTTTGTCCCTTCCTCAACGGGGACAAAGTTGACGTTCATATTCTGTAGGCGCTGATTGACGGAGGGATTATGGATAATTTCATTCGTCATCCAGATGCGCTCGGTGGGAAAATGTTGGCGAGTTTCATACGCCATAGCCACAGCGCGTTCCACACCCCAGCAAAAGCCATAAGCCTCTGCCAGGTGAATGGTCACATCACCCCGTTTGAGTTGATAGTTATTATCACGGATTTCTTGAATCAAGCTGCTTTGATATTCGGATTGAAGCTGAGTCGCCACTTCAGCCTCGTGACCAAATCCCTTACGGTGATAGTTTTCTGAACTATGGAGTGAACGTTTGAAGGCTTTTGTATCCATGAAGCTTGTTTAGCAGATGAGTGTATACAATTGTTTACTCCTTTCGATCATAAAATGAATCCGGTTGGGTCAGTGAACAGTTAACAGTTAACAGTTAACAGGAAGCGTTTTGAGTTAGCTTCCCCAGCTTCCCCAGCTTCCCCATCTGCCCATCTTCTCCATCTCCCCATCTTCCCATCCCCAGTCACAATCCGCCATCGCTCGCGAGTTGATCTGTGACTTGTAGGGCATAGTGCCAAATTAAATAGCCTTGAGGATTTAGGTGCAAGCCGTCGGTACTCAATTCCATGTTTAGATTGCCCTCAGTATCGGCAAATAGGGGATAGAGATCCAGGTAAATGACATCTTCCGACTCCGCGATCGCTTTCAATCGCTGGTTAATCTCGACAATACGACTGTTGGGGATTTCCAGGAGGCGATCGCGTCCTTCCCAGGTGGCTTTATCCCCGCTATGGGGCAAAATCGACTGAACGATGATTTTGGCTTGGGGATGAGTGCGCCGCAGGTAGCGAATAATCAGCCGTTGGTTGGCTAAGATGGTCTCATCTGTGACACCTCGAATGATGTCGTTGATGCCAATCATCAAAAAGATGATATCTGGCTGGGTTTGATCCAACACATCTAAGCGATTCAGCAATCCGGCTGTCGTTTCGCCAGAAATTCCCTGGTTCAGCCAAGTTCGTTGAGTGGGTAGCATCTCATTGGGAAACCAGAGACTGATGGAATCCCCCAGCAGTATGGCTAAATCCTCCGGCTTCTGCTCCACCATCACCTCAGCTTCTTGCTCCAGCAGCGCCACCCACTGCTGGTAGTTAAACTGGTGGCGCGGTCCGAGTTCGGGGACAGGGGTAGGGGTTGCTTCTTTTGTCGCATCAGTGGCTAGAGATTGGCTAACCGCAGAAGGGATCGCTCCTTGGTATTGGCGCAGCAATACCCCCGCGATCGCTAGCACCAGTAAGCCATTGACAGCGAGGGAGAAAACCGCCCAAATTGGAAAGCTTTTCGAGGTTGTGGACACTTGTCTAGATTCAGCATCGGCTCTCTCATCAGATTGTAGTCCTATTCCACTTTTGCCGATCATCAAAACCATGACAAAGGGGCAATTCCTGAATTGCCCCTATAGGATGTTATTGGCAATTAACCAGCTTTCCTAACTAGAAGCACTTCCGTTAAACTTCCGATCCGCGAGGAATGTCAGCCGTACTACCACTGACACTACCAAAAGAGCTACTGGTCAACACGTCTGATTCCTTAACAAATCCACTGTAGGCTTCCATCCCGTGTTCGCTAATATCCAAACCATGGATTTCTTCTTCCGGATGTACTCGTAGTCCCAAAGTCGCTTTCAGAGCTAGCCACACAAGGGAGCTAAATACGACAGTGAAACCACCTACACAGAGGATACCCAACAGTTGAATACCCAGTTGACCGACTCCTCCCCCATAAATCAAGCCAAGTGGTTGACCCGCATCATTTTCAGCGAAGGTAAAGATACCAACAGCAATGGTACCCCAGATCCCGTTAACTAAGTGGACAGAGGTCGCACCCACGGGGTCATCGATATGGATATTGTCAAAGAAGGAAACCGCAAAAACCACAATAATGCCCCCAATCAGACCAATTATGATCGCTGAGAGATAGGAAACAGCATTACAGGGGGCGGTAATCGCAACTAAGCCGGCTAAGATACCGTTGATAATCATCGAAAGGTCAGGTTTACCATCTTTTGTCCAAGAGGTAATCGTGGCAGAAATACCGCCAGCCGCAGCCGCGAGGTTTGTGGTTACAGCAATATACGGCACATTTTCAGTAGCAGCCAGTTCTGAGCCGGGGTTGAAACCAAACCAGCCGATCCACAGAATCAAGCATCCCAGTGTGGCAATACTCATATTGTGACCGGGAATCGCATTGATTTGACCATCTCTATATTTTCCTTCACGCGGTCCGAGAAAGGCAGCTCCCATCAACGCCGCCCAACCACCAACCGAGTGAACCACGGTTGAGCCAGCAAAGTCGGAAAAGCCCATTTCTGATAGCCAGCCACCACCCCAAACCCAGTGTCCGGTGATGGGATAGGATATCCCGGTGATCAGAAGACTGAAAACGAGAAAGTCAACAAACCTAATCCGTTCAGCAACCGCACCCGAAACAATGGTGGCGGCGGTTCCAGCGAAGGCAGCTTGGAATAGGAAAAACAAGGAGATGGGTAAGCCTTCAGGAAATGGATCGAGTCCATAAGTACCCGGATCGGTACTCGTTAAGAAAAATCCACCCACACCAATCAATCCATTTCCGGCACCGAACATGAATGAAAACCCAATTGCCCAAAATGCAATGGTGGCTAAGGCAAAGACAATCAGGTTTTTGGCGAGAATGTTAACCGCATTTTTCTGACGACAGAATCCGGTTTCTAGCATACCGAATCCGGCATTCATGAAGATCACCAGAATGGCAGCAATCAACACCCAGATGGCGTTTAACGTTCCCTGGAGTTGGGCAATGGCATCGGCGTCAACCGCTTCAGTTTGAGCAACGGCTGCCGTATTCCAAACCACGACAATAATGGCTGTGAGGGGAATACAAGCTAGCCAGTAGGGAGAAAAGGATTTAGCGATGGTTTTCAAGGGGTCAAAATAGGGAGAATCCCCAAAGCCTGGAGAAAACCGTTGTAAATCAACTTGTCTAGTTTTGGGGGGAGACTTTTTTCTGTCGAAACTTTTCTCGAACGTTTGTCTAGACATCATTTCGCTCTCTTTCCTGTTTTTCTAGTGGAACACATCCTAACATTGAGCTAAGAAGCGGTAAATAAAGTCATTGGAAGTACGACTTAGAGATGGGGTAAGTATCTGAGTATGACAGAACTCTGTACCTTTTTTTTGTTTGCTGCCTGATTAAGGAATCGGGAGTTTAGCAAGTTGGCTTGTCTACTTCAGACAAAACCCTACAAATAAGTTGCAAGATAGTCAAGAGCCTCAATTCTTCTCAATAACTAGGTTCATTATCTTTAGTAAATTTTCAAATCTTCTATTTTTTGGCTCCATAGTTCTGTAACAAAATATACTTTTTTCGACGGTGGGTCTTTAAAAATTATGGCGGTAGCTCCCTAGCCAGGAGTTTTTGCCATCAAGACTTTGGTCAACCCGTCAGAGGTTTGGCATCCTGAGTTGACCTTTTTTTGCTTAGAGAGCTAACCGTCGTTTTGATTTTGCCTAATCTTGTTGATTTGACGATAATTAAGACTTGAATGAAACCTGATAATTTAAGTCTCTACAATAAGTTATTAATTAATAAAAAATATTGACCACGCTTTTTTGGCTGGTATTCTAAGGTAGTCATATCAGTTTGAGATTCTAAATGACATGAGATCCAGAGCGATCGCGCCAATGTGTTAACCTCCAGAGTACTCTAGTTAGTAGCGATCGCGATAAATATAGGGGACATGAATGAAACTGTTTGTGCCAGGTCGCCTTTGTCTGTTTGGTGAGCATAGCGATTGGGCGGGAGGGTATCGTCGCCTGAATCCTCAGCTTGGAAAAGGCTACACCATCATCACAGGAACCAATCAAGGACTCTATGCCAAAGTCAAGCCCCACCCTACCCACTTCATTCTTCACGCTTCCCTGAGTGATGGTACTCGTCCAGACGCGATTCAGTTGCCCATGGAACGCCGTGTTCTCCTGGCTGAAGCACAAAAGGGAGAGTTTTGGAGTTATGCGGCGGGCGTTGCTTATCATTTTCTCACCTACTTCCAAGTTGGTGGCATAGAAATCGATAACTATCAAACCGATTTACCCATTCAGAAAGGGTTATCCTCCAGTGCAGCCGTTTGCGTTTTAGTCGCACGCGCTTTTAATTACTTGTATGACTTGAAGATGACTCGGCGAGGCGAAATGGAATACGCTTATCTGGGTGAGACAAGCACACCCTCTCGCTGCGGACGTATGGATCAAGCCTGCGCTTATGGAAATCAACCAATCGCCATGATTTTCGATGGTGCATCGACAGATATTATCGAGCTAAACGTTCCCAAGGATTTGTTTTTTGTCATTGTTGATCTCGGTGCGAGTAAAAATACCCAGGAAATTCTCAGTCGTCTGAATCAGTGTTATCCCTTTGGTACTGATAACGTGCAGAAAAATGTCCAGCACTATCTTGGCACTATTAGTTATCAAATTACTCAAGAAGCCGTTGAAGCATTACAAGTCGGCGATGCGCTAAAGCTGGGTCAGTTGATGACCAAGGCACAAGCTGAATTTGACCGCTATCTCATCCCCGCTTGTTCCCAACAATTGACGGCTCCCGTTTTGCATCAACTGCTCAATTATGAGCCGATTCAACCTTATATTTTAGGGGGCAAGGGTGTAGGTTCTCAAGGCGATGGCACTGCCCAATTTATTGTTAAAGATAAAACGAATCAACAAAAAGTTATCCGAATTATTCAGCGAGACTTTCCCCAAATGCATCCCTTGACTTTAACCATTCATGCCAATCACGAGTAGTCTTGACCCTTCACTTCGCTCCAGGAAACCTGGTTTGTAGGGGCGGGTTTATGTGATGCAAGTGCCAGCTATTTATGATAACGTTACCTCAAACCCATTCTTTCTGAATGTCGGGGCTCTTTTCACTACTATCATGTCCTTTGCACAAGAGATGTGACTCGCGCCCGCCCCGACTTGATCCTTCGCTTTTGCCACGGCGATTAAAATCGCTTCTACACAAACAAAGTCCGCCTACGCGGACTGAGTTATAACGGGGGTGGCTAACCTGAATTTGGTTTCTGTGCATAGGTCTTCATTCTATGTCAAAGTAGAGAAAAGCGCACCGACGTGCATTGGTGTCAACTTAAGGTAAAGAACTCTTAGAGCGGGGGGTGTAGGGGCGGGTTTTACAGATAACATGAGAGCACCCAACTGATAACTTGACTAAACCCGCCCTTCTCCCATAACCGGAGGAGCAGAAACCCCATAGCTGAAAATTAGAATGGGTAAGGGTTATGGCTTAAGTTGACACGGATGACCGACGTGCGCCCTCTATTAGACGTGCGCTTTTTATTACGCGATCGCTCTTTTTTTTATCGAATGAAATTATTATCGAGAACACCCATTCAGTCATCGACTCATATACTTAAATTGCCGAAAAATGGTAATTTATTTGATTCAATAATCCCTGGCTTGAATTGGCAATTTTTGTAACGGTTAATTTGACTGAACCGATGCTCTATGACTCTTCTGACAACTGCTCTAATTCTCGCAGCGCCTGTTGACCCGCACCAACGGCTAATCCCATCACACCGCCAATAGTGGCATATTGATACATGGCATTGGGTCGCTGATCTGCATGATTAATTTCAGCCACCCCGATGCCTAATATGACACCAGCAACGCCAGTGATAACGCTAGAAAAAATAATTCGCTTAATATTCATAGATTTCCCCTAACCTCAAAAACTGTAGTCATCTGGGTTCGATATAAAATACTGAAACACCAAAATTGAGTAATTTTACAGTCGATCTAGATTATGAGAAAATTAAGTTTCAGTCTTCCAGGGAACCCAGTGTCTTCTACTTTTACGTTTATCAAAGCTTAGGGAAACTGGGGTTATCAAGTCAAATTTTGCAACAAAATTATGGCTTTGTTAACATTGCCTCACATTTGTTCATATTTTTTGATGAATTCTGATTCATCACGTTAATGAATACTACCGAATTGTTACTTCAGGTTTCGGCTCAAGCTCCTTCGTCTGTGACGTCTTCTGGTTCTTCCCATTGGAATTAAACAAGCGATCGCTCCCCGACTTGATCACAATATAGAGAATAGGAACCACAAACAGACTCAGGAACGTGGCGACAAACATTCCACCGAAAACAGCCGTCCCTAGAGATCGGCGGCTTCCTGATCCTGCGCCTGTCGCGATCACAAGCGGAAAAATCCCAAACAACGTAGAAATCGCCGTCATTAAAATCGGTCGCAAACGCTGCTGCGCCGCCTCAATCGCGGCTTTTCTCAGCGTCATCCCTTGCTCTCGAAGCTGGTTGGCAAATTCCACAATCAGAATCGAGTTCTTACTAGCTAAACCAATCAGCATCACCAACCCAATCTGACAGTACACATCATTAGGCAAACCCCGCAAAGATTGAGCCATGAGCGCCCCCAGAATAGCCAAAGGAACTGCTAATAGAATAATAATCGGGTCGATATAGCTTTCGTATTGAGCCGCCAACACTAAGAAAACAAAGACCAAGCCAAAGCCAAAAATAATCGTCGCTTGACCCCCCGACTGGATTTCTTCCAGAGATAAACCTGACCATTCATAGCCTAATCCCGGCGGTAATACCTCAGCGGCGACTTGTTCCATAGCTTGAATCGCGTCTCCAGAACTGACTCCCGGCGCGGCTGAACCATTAATTTCAATTGACCGGAACAAGTTATAGTGATTAATGGTTTGCGCCCCTGTCGTTGGGGTAACGGTAACCAAATTCCCCAAAGGAATCATCTCATCTCGTTCTGAACGCACATAGAGTTGATTAATATCCTCAGGATTCGAGCGGAACTGGGCGTCAGCTTGGACATAAACCCGATAGGTGCGCCGTTCCAGAGTAAAGTCATTCACATAGCGCGAACCCATATAGGTCTGCAACGTCTCGAAGATATCATCAATATCCACCTCCAACGCCTTCGCCCGATTGCGGTTTACCTCAATCTGTAACTGGGGGGTATTGGCTGCATAAGTACTAAACACCGCCTGCAACTGGGGATTCTGATTGCCAGCACCCAGTAATTTCCCCATATTTTCAATCAACCTATCTAAGCTAAAATTACCTCGGCGGTCTTGGAGTTGAAATTGGAACCCGCCGAAACTACCCAATCCCCGAATAGAGGGTGGATTCACAGCAAATACCCTGGCTTCTTTAATCCCAAACAAAGCACCACGGACTTTATTAATAATTGCTTCTGCTGACTGAGACGGATCAGTCCGTTCTGACCAAGGTTTCAACGTGGTAAAAACGATCGCGCTATTCGCCGTATTGCCACTAAAGCCAAAACCCCCCACCGCAAACGTGGCTCGCACTTCATCCAAGGGTAAAATAATATCTTCAATCTGCTCAATCACATCATGGGTGTAGTTGAGAGACGAACCCTCTGGTCCTTGGACAATGGTCATAAAATAGCCTTGGTCTTCATCCGGGAGAAACGCCGACGGGACACTTTCGTAAACCCACACCGTTAGTGCCAACAAGCCAATAAACGCCACAATCACCAGAGTTTTCACGCGAGTCAGGATAATCAGAAGTCTCCGATATCGCTGCTGCATTCCCTCCAGGAACCAATTAAATCCATCAAAAAAGTGACCCCAAAACCCCGTCGCCTCTGGCTTTTGCCGCAAGATTAAGCCAGAAAGGGTTGGCGTCAACGTCAGCGCCATAAAGGTGGAAACGGCAATTGAAAACGCGATCGTTAAGGCAAATTGCTGATATAATGCCCCCGTTGTCCCCGGAAAGAATGCCACCGGAATAAATACCGCCATTAACACCAATGACGTGGCAATGACCGCCCCCACCAATTCCCGCATGGAAATAATCGCCGCTTGCCGAGATTTTATCCCCCCCCGTTGAATCTTTGTGGTGATATCTTCAACCACCACAATCGCATCATCCACCACCATCCCCGTGGCTAGGGTCAAACCAAATAGGGTCAAACTGTTAATCGAAAAATCAAAAATCTTGACAAAGGCAAACGTGCCAATGAGAGACACAGGAATCGTAATCGCCGGAATGATAGTGGTGCGCCAATCCTGTAAGAAAACAAAGATAACCAAAACCACCAATCCCACCGCTTGTAGCAGGGTAAACACCACTTCCGAGAGCGATTGGTTAACAAAATCTGTGGTGTCAAAGCCAATATCATAGGTCATTCCTGGTGGGAAATCCGCCGCCAGTTTCACCATTTCTGCTTTAACGGCTTTCGCCACATCCAGGGCGTTACTTCCGGGAACGGTAATAATTCCTAACCCGACGGCTTCATTTGCTCGAAATCTCAGAAATGTGCCATAATTTTGCGCCCCCAATTCCACACGCCCCACGTCGTTAAGTTTAATCAGGGTGCCATCTTCATCTGTGGCTACAATCAGTTCTTCAAAATCCGACACCGTTTCCAAGCGGCTAATTGCCCGCAGGTCAATTTGATATTGCTGTCCCTCTGGCGCTGGGGGTTGACCGATGCGCCCTGCACCTATCTGGAGATTCTGTTCCCGCAGTGCATCGACGACATCTTGAGCCGTCAGGTTACGACTCGCAAGGCGTTGCGGGTCTAGCCAAAGGCGCATTGCATAAGTACGTTCGCCAAAAATTCGCACATTACCCACCCCATTAACCCGTTTTAGGGCGTCTACGAGATAAAGGTCAGCGTAGTTACTTAAAAAGAGGTTATCGTACTCGCCATTTTCTGAGTACAGACCAAATCCCATCAGGAAGTTATTAGATTCCTTATTTACCGTGACCCCGGTTTGGAGTACGGATTCTGGCAATTGGGGTTCCGCTAAAGACACGCGATTTTGGACATCAACTGCCGCGATATCCTGATCCTTATTCGCTTCAAAGGTGATATTGATTGAACTCGTGCCATCATTGCTACTGCTTGATGTCATGTAGCGCATCCCATCGACACCGTTAATTGCCCGTTCCAAGATAGTCGTCACCGCATTTTCCACGGTTTGAGCATCGGCACCGTTATAGTTGGCTTGGACACTGACTTGTTTGGGACTAATATCGGGATATTGGGCAACAGGTAGCGTGGGAATACTAATTGCTCCGATTAACAAGATGATCAGGGAGCAAACAGTGGTAAAGACAGGTCGTTTAATAAAAAATTCGACAAACATTTAAATGGTTAGAAACAATTAAAGTTAACGGTGGGGAGTGTCATTGGTCATTGGTCATTTGTGGTTAGGTTTGTAGGGGTGAATATATGGGGGACTATCTGTTGTCACTGTCACATCAATGCTTCTTCCCATATATTCACCCAAACCCGAGAACCCAAAAATAAGGAATAGTTACGAAACACAAAGGACGAATGACAAAGGACAAATGACTAGGAATCTGGAATAATCGGAGCGCCATCGGATAAATTGAGGATACCTGAGACAACGATTCTATCTCCGGGTTCAATACCTTCAAGGACTTGGTATCGATTCCCTTGAATATTACCCAATGTCACGGGTCTTTGCTGGGCAATGAGTTCAGGATCGCCCGGTTTGGCTTCCTCTGGCGGTTGGGCGACAAAGACAAAAGGTTTCCCAGCTAGACGAGATACAGCATTGACGGGAATTAACACACCGGGACGTTTTTCCCAGATGACTCGTGCATCCACTTTCTGCTGATCGTACAGGCGACCATTTGGATTAGAAAAGGTGGCTTTTGTCAAGAGGGTTTGGGAATCTCTATTCACTTGCGGTGAAATAAAGCTAATCCGCCCGGTAGCAATGGGGGGTTCGGTTGCCGGAGTACCTTGGTTTCGCAGTTCAACGGGGAGTCCCTGGCGCACCCTCTGGCTTTGCTGTTCGTCAATGGGGATTTCTACGTCTAAGGTTTGGTTTTGAGTAATGGTGGTTAGGGTATCACCCACATTCACGTAGTCTCCCACTTTGACGAGAATATCCCCAACCACTCCATCAATCGGGGCGACGACGCGATTAAATTGCAACTCCTCTTGCCTAACTTCCACATCCGCCCTAGCACTGGAGAGGTTAGCGGCGACTCTGGCTTCAGTGGCTTGGGCGGCTTGGACTCGTTGTTGTGCCACATTCAGGGCTTCCTTAGAGGCGGCTAAGGCTTGGGCGGCGGCGTCACGGGCGGCGATGGCTTGATTGCGATCGCGTTTTTTATCATCGAGTTCTTGTCTGGGTTGAACCCCTTGATCTACCAACTGTTCAGCCCGTTGATAGTTCACCCGCGCTAGTTCTAAGTCTGCTTCTCGGCTTTGCACTTCGGCGGCTTGGCGCCCCACTTCGGCTTTGAGACGGGCAATGTCGGCTTGGGCGGCTCTGACTTCGGCTTGTGCATTATTCAGGGTAGCGGTTTGGGCATTCACATCTGCGATCGCACTTCTGAGTTCGGCTTCACTCCGTTCCGGCTTCAGTTGTAAAATTAAAGCGCCAGCTTCTACGCGATCGCCTGATGCAGCCACAATTCGGGTAATTCTACCAGCGGCTTCGGGTCGTAATTCAACCTTTTGTTTTGCCTCTAAAGTACCCACAAACTGAGAACTTTCTTCCAGCGTACTCGGTTGCACCTGTTCCAGTTTCACGGGGACATCCTGAGGTTGCTGGGCGGTTGGGGGTGAGTTGTTTTGCCGTAAAAAATGCCACGCCGCCCAACCACCACCACCAAACACTAAAACGGTGAATAACAATCCCAGCCATAATTTTGGCGTGGGTGACGATTTTCCCTTGGGTTGGTCGGCTTCAGAGATAATGGAATCCGAGGATTCCCACGCTTGGTTGGAAGGGTCAGGGATAGATGTTTGGGAGTCGGAGGATGCCATAATTGTGTTTTGATGATGGAAATTCTGATTTGACGCGACAGTCCATCGTTGACTTGCTGGTTCAGATCGTGAGAACTGTCAGGTAGATGCCGCCAGCCAAGAGGGTAAACCTGTCCTCACTTGTTTATATTACTTAAGACTTGAACAAAATATATCCTCCAGTCGGGTGTATCGAGGTGGGGGACTCCTAGTGCAGCGATCGGGGAGCTAGGGTTGTAGAGACGTTGCATGGAACGTCTCCTAGCTGGGGGAGATAGTAGCTTTTGGCGTTATTTCTGCCTTCTTGCACTAGAACCCATCAACGTTAAATTGAAAACGATAAGAGGCAATAACAATGACCAAGAGATTGCAAGATCTATCTTCCGCTAGATAGCTATCTCTGAAAAATACCGCTTACGATAAGCATCATCTTTAAATAATCTTTACTTCACCCCAAGGGGGTCAATTAAATGGCTGCTCCCATTGAATTTTCTTTGTTTGCTCCTTACAACCAAGGAGCCTCATTGATTGGCTCTTTCTCTAATTGGCAAGAAATTCCCATGGAGAAAGATGAGCAGGGCTATTTTCGCACATCCGTTGAACTTGAGGATGGTATTTATAAATACAAATTCCGGGTTCAATCCAATTCTTGGTTTTTTGAGTCTGATCAATGGGTAGAGGTCAATGATCCCTACGCTACCGATATTGAAGATCCGACTCAGAACTGCGTCGTGCGGATCAAAGATGGAGCACGCATCGTCGATACTTACGTTTGGATGCATGACAATAAACCTCTACCTCCTGACCATGAATTAGTCATCTATGAAATGCATGTCGGTGACTTTTCCGGTGGCGAAGATGATCCTTATCCACGGGGGAATTACCAGCATGTTATTGAAAAGTTAGATTATCTGGTGGAATTGGGAATTAATGCGATTGAGTTAATGCCTATCAAAGAATATCCCGGTGACTACAGTTGGGGGTACAATCCTCGCTATTTCTTTGCTACTGAGTCTAGCTATGGTTCTACAGATGAATTGAAACATCTGATAGACGAATGTCATGCTAGAGGAATTCGGGTAATCATGGACGGGATCTACAACCACTCAGAATCGGAAAGCCCTCTCACTCAAATTGACCACGATTACTGGTATCATCACTCTCCCCGTGACCCGGATAACAACTGGGGACCCGAATTTAACTACGAACATTACGACGAAAATCTAGAGACTTACCCAGCGCGGAAGTTTATCGGTGATGTAGTTCGGTTCTGGATCACAGAATATCATATTGATGGCATTCGTTACGACGCAGCGCGGCAAATTGCCAACTACGACTTTATGCATTGGATTGTCCAAGAGGCTAAAAAAACCGCAGGGGCAAAACCATTTTACAATATTGCCGAATACATCCCTGACAATCCCAGCATCACTAATGTTGATGGACCGATGGATGGTTGCTGGCATGATAGCTTTTACCACACGGTTAAACCTCACATCTGTGGTGAAAGGTTTGAGTTAGAATCACTTAAGGATGTGATTGATTGTAAGCGTCAAGGCTACCTAGGAACGACTAATGTTGTAAATTACTTGACCAATCACGATCACGAACGCCTGATGGTTGATTTGGCGAATCTGGAAATCTTTGATGAAGAAGCCTTCAAACGCCTTAAGTTAGGGGCTGTTTTGCTAATGACAGCAGTTGGTATTCCTTTGCTGTGGATGGGTGAAGAGTTTGGGGAATATCAACCGAAATCCATTGAGTCCAGAAAGATTGATTGGCAACTACTGGGTAATGATCATAATCGCGAGTTGTGGGACTACTATAAGGGGTTAATCGGACTGCGAAAAAACAATAGTGCTCTCTATACTGAGAACATTAATTTCTTCTTTGAAGATCCAGACGCCAAAGTTCTGGCTTATGTCCGCTGGAATGATCAAGGCTCTCGTGTTGCTGTCGTTGCCAATTTTTCTGATAATTTCCTCGCTGGGTATACTCTTTCCAACTTTCCTGAAAATGGCATTTGGCACGAGTGGACAGGTAACTATGAGGTGGAAGCCAACGATAATAATTTAACCATTGATCTTGGCGGATACGAAGCCAAAGTATTTGTCTGGCAGTAAGGAATCCAATCCGCTCCGCGATCGCGTCTTTGTCGGGTGGGCATTGCCCACCTTATTTTTATGAATAACATTGAAATTTTTGTCAACACAAAGTAGCAAACCGCAGTTAGCGATAGCCAAAATTTACGCATTCATAACATTCGTATTCGTAGGGGAGAAGCATTCGCGCCCAGATTTTTCGGTTCGACGGCTAAATTGCCGTCGCGAATGCTTCGCCCTGTCTGTCTTTCTGAAGATAAATTTGTATAGTCTATAGTTTCTAGTTCGGTGGGTTCAACCTCAATTGGTTCTGAATCAGTATTGCAAGCATTCCATAACTCCTGAGAAGATAGTTCAGATAGAACCTGCTGGCGACAGTTTAAATAATCCTCAATAATTGCATTTTCTGAGTTAGCCATTTTATTGAAAAGTAACAAATTTGCAAAATAGACAATATTGGTGATATGATTATACATCAATTTTAGTGCATCTTTTGTACTCTACCTTATTGGCAAAATCGGTATCAGGCACACACAAGTCCTGTTAGCCAAGCCTTCTGTTTAGGAGCAACTCACAACCAGACGCGCCCCTGTGCGTCTCTACACTCAAAACTATTTAACTCAAGGACGGGTTTTGAGGTAACATTATCATCAATAGCTAGCGCCAAATAGCCGCTCAAAACTATGCCCGAAAAGCGAAGGGTAAAGTCGGGGCGGGTTTAGTCGCATCTGGGTAAGCCCAGAAACGATAGTCGTCAAACCCGCCCCTACACACTCAAAACCCAAAACTCTTAAACTGATGCCTCAACTTCCTCCACTCAATACCGAAACCCTTTGGCAAATATTGAATGAAGAACTGGATGATGATACCGTAAATCAACTCGTCTGGCACTATTTGGGTTATCGCTATGACCAAAAAACAAACCAATGGGATTGTACCAATGTACCTCCGGAATGGCAACAGGACTATCCGGAACCGCCTAACTTTATCGAGAGTCGTCCCGCCACAGTTAAATTAACTCGTTCGATTCCCAAGGACAATAAACAGTTATTGAAAGAACAGTTAGGATTTAAAGGCTATAAAATCGGCGAATTTGGTCCGAGACAGACTCGTCGAGCCACCGCTGCAAATTGGCTGTTAAGTTACATGAAAGATACGGGATTGAGCCAGGAGTGAATTTACTGATCACGAATAGCATCACCAGCTTAATATTAACCAACCTTGGGCAATGGTTTAGCGATCGCATCCTCCTGAATGTTCCCGTCAGCGAGGGTGAGGGGAATGTAGCAGAACTTGTCAGTTTCCTGATTATTCTGTTATTAGTCGCCACAGGAGTGGCTTTGATTTCGCGACGATTCCGTATTCCTTACATTACGGGGTTAGTGTTAGCCGGATTAGCGATTACGGAACTCTTACCCAGTCGCGTCGGGTTGGATTCGGCGCTGATTTTTAATCTCTTTTTACCGATTCTCCTGTTTGAAGCGGCAATTAATACCGATATTTCTCGCCTCCGCAGCACGATTAAACCCATTGTTTTTCTCGCCGGACCTGGTGTTTTACTCTGTGCGGGGATTACCTCAGTTTTATTGAAATTTGAGTTAGGCATAGATTGGATACCCGCTGCACTAGTAGGTGTGATTTTATCCATTACCGATACTGCTTTAGTCATTGCTGTCTTTAAAGAGGTTTCGGTTCCCCACCGATTGGTTACTCTAGTTGAGGGAGAAAGCCTGCTCAACGATGATGTCGCGTTAGTCTTATTTAGTCTAATTTTGACAATTCATGAAACGGGGGCATTATCGGCGCTGGATGTCGTTCAAGAATTTTTATTCGTACTCATTGGTGGTGCTTTAGTTGGCGCGGCGTTGGGATATCTGAGTATTGGGTTATTGAGCAAAACTGAAGATCCCTTGGGCGGAATTTTACTCACCGTGGCTCTGGCTTTAGGCGCATTCCAAACGGGACAGGTTTTGCATGTGTCGGGTGTAGTTGCTGTGGTAATCGCGGGACTGATTGTGGGCAACTTTGAACATTCACAGGTGACGTCTGCCTCGAATCAAGTTACTTTATTTAGCTTCTGGGAATATGCCGGATTTGGCGTTAATACGTTTATTTTTTTACTGATTGGCTTAGAGATTAACGTGATTACCCTGTGGCAAACTTTACCTGCTGTTTTTTTAGCCTTAATTGCTTATCAAGTTGGGCGAATGTTGACTGTTTATCCCTTGCTATCCTGGGTGCGTTTTTTTGATAAACCAATTCCAGTACGTTGGCGTCATATCCTCTTTGCCGGTAATATTAAAGGCTCACTCTCCACCGCCCTAGCCTTGAGTCTACCTGCTGATTTGCCGGGACGAGAAACTCTGATTGCGATCGTTTTAGGCATTGTTTTAATTTCTTTGGTGGGACAGGGGCTAAGTTTACGTTGGGTGGTACGGCGTTTGAAGTTATCTTATCGTTCAGAATCCTATCAGCAGATTGAGGAACTGCAAGCTCAATTGATGACGGCTAAAGCGGCACAAGATGAATTAGACAGTCTCCTGAAAACTGGGGTATTACCGAAATCGATTTATGAAGAAATGCGAGCCTCCTATCAACTGCGAGTCGCCACGGCTGATAGAACCTTGCGGGAAATCTATAATCAGCGTTCAGAAGACTCACCAGAAAATCGGCGCGATCGCACGAAACTAGAAGCGATTCGTCGGCAATTACTCTTAGCAGAAAAAGGAGCGTTAACAGACGCCCTGCGGAAGCGGATTCTATCTGAAGCTGTGGTGCAAGAGCGGATAAAAAAAATCGATGAGCAGTTGTTGACATTAGAGGATGATTAGTGCAGCATGGCGTAAATTTAGGCTTACCTCCTTTATGTTATAGTTAAACAAGTAAGTGTATGGCTAGATATAAAATTAAATACCAAGATGTTCAAAGAGACTGCTTTGACAGCAAAAGTGAAAAAGGGATGAGCAAGATTATCACTGACCGTCGAAATTCATTAGCAGTGGCGATAGAGGGTTGTCGTTATCATGTTATTGGTTACCCAAATAAGGCGATCTATCCTGTCCATCGTCGTCGGCAGCGTATTAAGGGGAGTAGGGGAACAACAGTTTCCGGTAATACTTCTCAGCTAATCGCTGCACAAACTTTGAATCCACCAAAGGAACAAACTATCACTTCCGATTCTTTAACGATGAGAGCTATACAAGCTTTCATGGATACTGAGGATGAATGGGCAGAGGTGTACGCTAATCTTGCCAAATCCTGAATTTATTCCAGAAGATGCCGTTATAGCTATCCACGAACGATTAATAGAAAGGTTTGGTGGGGCGCTGGGTTTAAGAGACAAGGGCTTACTTGAATCAGCTCTTTCCCAGCCCCAGCAAACTTTTTTTGGTGAATTACTCCATCCAACTATTCATGAACAAGCCGCCGCTTATCTTTATCATTTAGCCAAGAATCATGCTTTTATAGATGGCAATAAGAGGATTGCCCTAGCAGCAGCAATTACTTTTCTTCAACTTAACGGTTATAAACTAACTCTTTCCAAGCCTGAAGCTGAGCAGTTGGTATTGAATGTGGTTGAATCAAAGATAACGAAAGAGGAACTTTTCGTCATATTCGATAACCATATTCAATCCCTAAAAGTTTAACGTAGGGACTTGCAATAAAAACAGATTAGAGCAATAATTTCCCCTTGTATTCCCTGTTTTGTAAATCTATTCGAGCGGCGGAAGTTTAGAACCAACCCCTAAAAAATTGATGACTTGGTGCAACAGTTCCGCTTTTGTCACAACAAGTATCGTTGATCCTTGTTCGAGTACCGTATTGTCATGAGGAATTACTAAATCTGCATGAGGATGGGATTGATAGCCAATAATTAAAGAACCGACAGGAAACCGAGAATCCTGAATCACTTGAGTCACAGTACGACCCGTTACATCCGACTCTCCAGGTATCCCAAGTTTAAATACTTCCACCTGACCCTGTTCATAGTGCATAATAGATTCCACTTCCGGATATTCTATCGCGTTGACCATGCGATTTACGGCTAAGTCAACGGTGCTAATGATATGATGAGCGCCCGCAATGCGTAGAGGCTCTTTAAAATCCCGTTGGCGTATGCGAGTAATAATATGGGGAACACCATAGTGTTTAGCAAGAGTAACCATTGCCAAATTCAAAGCATCATCTCGCAGCACCGCCGCCATTGCATTAGCTTTGCGAATCCCAGCTTCGAGTAGCACTTGGGTAGTGACGGCGCTCCCTTCAAATGCCATAACCCCCACTTGTTCGCGAGCATACCGACAAGCTGTAGGATCTGTATCAATAATCGCGATCGTATGTCCTAATTCCACTAACTGCTGGGCTAAACTCAACCCCACTAATCCCGCGCCGCCGATTAATACGTACATGATTCGCTTTGTCCTTTGTCATTTGTCATTTACTTCCCCAGCTTCAAGAGCTCCCAGAGGTGTCATGGCACCTCTGGAACATTGCTTCCCCAGCTTCCCCTGTTTAGCGGATGACAGAGGCTGACGAAAAATGGTACAAAATCATAGTTTAAAAATGGGATAATTAAGCGAGGAAGCGGAATGTACATTATCCAGGTTGCCTCTGAATGCGCCCCTGTGATCAAAGCCGGAGGCTTAGGGGATGTGGTATATGGTCTAAGCCGGGAGTTAGAAATTCAGGGACATTGCGTCGAGCTGATTCTGCCCAAATACGATAATATGCGCTATGACCACATCTGGGGACTCCATGATGCTTATATTAATCTATGGGTACCGTGGTATGGTGCGGCAATTCACTGTTCCGTCTATTGTGGTTGGGTTCATGGACGAGTCTGTTTCTTTATTGAACCCCATTCCCAGGATAATTTCTTCAATCGGGGCTGCTACTACGGTTGTGATGATGATAACGTGCGGTTTGCTTTCTTCTGTAAAGCCACGTTAGAGTTTCTACTGCAGAGTAATAAACGTCCTGATGTCATCCACTGTCACGATTGGCAGACGGGTTTACTCCCAGTCATGCTCTTTGAGATCTACAAATATCATGGCATGGGGAATCAACGGATATGCTACACCATTCACAACTTTAAGCACCAAGGAATGGGGGGAAATGAGATTCTTAGGGCAACCGGGTTGAATCAGGAATCCTATTATTTTCAGGATGATCGATTGAAAGATAATTTTAATCCCTTTGCCATAAACTTTATGAAAGGCGGTATTGTGTACTCTAATGCCGTTACAACTGTTTCTTCTCATCATGCCTGGGAAGCTCGTTTCACGCCCATAGGATGTGGGTTAGGTCATATCTTACATTTGCATCAGGATAAGTTTACCGGGATTCTCAACGGCATTAACGATGATTTTTGGAATCCGGAACAAGACCGCTATATTCCCTATCCCTACGCCCCAGATACCTTTGAAGACAAAGCGAAAAATAAAAAAGCGTTGCGAGAACAGCTGCTGCTACAGGATGTCGATAAACCGATTGTGGCATTTATTGGTCGTTTAGATGATCAAAAAGGAGTTCATCTCGTCCATCACGCCATCTACTATTCACTCCACAAGGGCGCTCAATTCGTTTTATTAGGTTCAGCCACAGCGGCGGCAATTAATTCCTGGTTCTGGCACGAGAAATACTACTTAAATGATAATCCTGATGTCCATTTAGAACTAGGCTTTAATGAAGAGTTATCTCATTTGATTTATGCCGGATCAGATTTTATTCTGGTGCCTAGTAATTACGAACCCTGCGGACTAACTCAGATCATTGGCTTAAAGTATGGAACCGTACCAATTGTGCGGAGCGTGGGGGGACTTGTTAATACTGTATTTGACCGCGATCACGACTCGACTCACCCCATGGAAAAACGCAATGGGTATGTATTCAATCACACCGATTATTATGCGTTGGAATCCGCGATGGATCGGGCGTTGGGATTGTGGTATGACTATCCTGAAGAGTTCCGTAAATTGGCACTTCAAGGTATGGCGTATGATTACTCGTGGAGTACTTCGGCATCTAAGTATGTGAAAATTTATGACACGATCCGACATCAATAGGGTCTGCTGAATAAGTGCAAGCGGTGGGGGTAGAGAGATGGGGAGATAATGATCAATATACTGTAGGGGCGACCCGCCTGCATCAATGAACACCACTCATCCACTCCATTGTATCGGGTCGCCCTTTACTCAATAATTTCCAGAGAAGATGGTTTAAAATCGCCTAAAAGGGTCGAAAAAGAATGGAAAAGGTAATCCCATTGTCTTGCAGAGAACCTCCTTCATCCTCAACATTATTGAGGGGAATCCCCCAATACAGTTGCGCGGACCAAGACGGATCGCGTTGCCACAAAAGTCCTAACCCAATACTGGTTAAGGTGTTAGGACTCGTAACTTCATCCTCGTGGTTCCAAACTGTGCCAATATCAAAAAAAGGAGCGATTTGGACAGTCCCAATCCCCTCCGGTTGGCGGATAATCGGTAAACGAACTTCCACAGAACCAATAATTCCATTGTCAGCCACACGTTGATTTTGGCGATAGCCGCGCACGGTATCAATTCCGCCAATACTGAACTGTTCGAGAGGTAAGAGAGAATCATTCGATAGTTGCGCTCCAGCGCGAGCGATAATGATACTATCAGCGCCTAAAGCCTGCACCCACTGAAACTGTCCCACCCAACTCATAAAACGCCCATCAATTCCCGTATCATTGATTGTGGCATCAAAAGCATCTAAACCAAAACTAAACTGCGATCGCGCAGCTAAGACGCGATCCGTTGAACGATTTACCCAGTCTTGGCTAAACCGCAATACGGTTACTTTCGATTCCCCATCTTCAGGTCCGAGGGAAAAGGAAAATGGGATATCCTCAAGGACAAAAGTTTGACTTTGACGCAAATCCAGGGACAAGGAAAGGGCAAAGTCACTCGTCGGCTTGTGGACAATCGGTTGGCGAAACCCAACTGAAAAGGTTTCCGAGTGGGAGTTAATGTCTAAGACTGAAAACGGATCTTCGACAATTTCACTATCGCTATGGTTATAGCTGAGCCTTAACTTACCATCCCTGGGATTTAAGGGGATTTCATAGCTAAGACCATACTGATCAACACCTTCAGTTATGCTATAGTCTGCACTCAAGCGATCGCCTAATCCCAACAGATTCCGATTCTCTACTCTCACTGTCCCCCCTAGGGAACCGACACTGGGAGAGTCTCGATTTTCTATAGTCACAGCACTTGTCCAAGGTTTTGCCTCTTCTAGCTGTAGGGTTAAGACACTCGTACCTGCTATCGTTCCCGCCGATAACTCCGCTTGAATTTGATCGAGTACCGGATCAAGTTGCAGCAGTTGCAGTGCTTCTTCCAAGCGACGAAGATTCACCGGGGTTTGAGCCGCCAACTGAATCCGCGATCGCACATAATCCTCCTGCAAACGTTCCAATCCTTGAATATCAATCCGTTCAATACTACCTTCAACCACCTGAATACTCACCACACCATCAGTAATATCCTGAGACGGCAAAAAAGCACCAGAGGTGGTGTAGCCATTATCCGTATATAACCGGGTAATCGCCGTGCGAATCGCTAATAATTCTTCAAAGGAAGCATTTTGACCAATAAAAGGCGCAACAACGGCTTGTAATTGAGTCCCAGAAAAAACCGTACTCCCTAATACCTCCACTCGTTTTATCTTGACATTTATATCTAAATCTGGTATAGATGTTGGGTTAATTTCCGGAGTGGGTGTGAGTGGGGGAAGTGATGGGGGAAGTGATGGGGGCGTCGTCGGTAAAGAAGGCAGAGTGGGACGGGTGGGTTCCAGGATACCCGGTGGAATATCCGGATTAGTTTGACTCATCGATGGCAAGTCTTGAGCTAGGGCGGTACAACTCCAGCTCAAGTACAGCATATTTAAAGCCCAAAGAAACCGTTTAAACATGAAACCGTAGCGCAAAGGTCATCGGTTGACAAGGATGCAGAGAAACCCCGGACTGTTTTAAGCGTCTAGTTGCCCAAAAAAATAATTCATACCCCATTGCCTTCATGCTAAGTAATATTCTTTTATTTCTTGTTCTGCTTTTATCATCAGTTACCGGAAGAAATACAATATAGTAGCAGCTTGCGAAGACTAATTGTCCCCTGTTTTTGCACGTTGAGAAACCCTGAGATTCTCAAATTTAGACCACCCAGTTCCGGTGGAAATTTCCTAAAATAGAGTTAATCGTTATCGTTGTTCCGAAAAATGTCCCACGGTTGGCAGCTTTGGCGTCGATTTATTGGATTATCCTTAGCCAGCCTTGTCTTTTGTATCAGCTTTCATCCCTGGTCCACTGGGCAAGCCGAATCCGCAACAGAAATTCAACAGCAGCAATTGCTCACACCGACTGCTGAAAAACAGCTCGTGTCCAAGGGAATTGAATCCTATCAAATCGGAGAATTTGCCCAAGCCATTACCTTTTGGGAACAAGCCCTACCTCAAATCACCGACGAAAAAGATAGAGCAATTGTTCACAATAACCTAGCTTTAGCCTATCGGCAAATGGGGGAACTAGCTCAGGCGATCGCGCACTGGGAAAAGGCGATCCAAATTTACCAGGCTTTGCCCGATGCAGAAAACCGCAAACAGATCGCGGGGCTATTAACTGAACAAGCCCAAACCTACAATGATTTAGGACAGCATCCGCGAGCGATTACTCTCTTAGAGTCAGCCATTGAACTCACCACTAAATACCCAGATCCCTTAACGCAAGCAGCCGCTCAGGGCGCTTTAGGCAATGCTCACTGGAGTTTGGGAAACTATGATCAGGCGCTGTCTGCCCACAAACGTAGCCTAAAAATTGCCCGCGAATTGAATAATACCAGCTTTATCGCCACAGCTTTGAATAACTTGGGGAATGTTTACATGAGCCAAGCCACCCGGTATAGTTATCAGGCGCAGGTGGCTGAGTTAGAAGGAGATATTGAACAGACAACGCGCTTAACCCAAGAAGCGATTCAGGATTGGACCCAAGCAAGAACATTTTTTGAGCAAAGTCTACAAACGGCTCAAGCCTTAGAGAGTTTGACCGAAATTAAAGCCTTAATGAATTTAAATCGCTGGGTGATTAGTCGTCATCTAGTCAATGTTGGTAATAATTCAGCCCAACCATTGAGTAGTGCTGATCAAGAATTTCTCCAGACGAATTGGCAACGAGTCAGAGAACTCCTAGTCAGAATACCCGATTCGCGACAGAAAGCCTATACGTTGATTAACCTAGCAGAGAGTTTTCAACGTATCGAATCAGAGGCTTCGACACAGGAGTCGATCCAGCTTTTGAGCCAAGCCATGATGGTTGCTCAAAAGATTGGCGATGCTAAAGCTCAATCCTTTGCCCTAGGGAGCTTAGGACAATTGTATGAATCAGCCGGAGACTACAGCACGGCGATGGAGTTGACTCGCCAAGCGGAATTTAGAGCCCAGCAAATTCAATCATCCGATAGTTTGTATCGCTGGCAATGGCAAGCAGGGCGGATGCTGAAAGCTAGAGGAGCCACCACTCAAGCCATTTCCGCTTATGAAGGGGCGATCTCGACGCTGCAAAACATTCGCGGCGATTTAGTCACGAATAAAGAGTTACAACTGGATTTCCGGGAACAGGTTGAACCCGTTTATCGGGAATTGATTGATTTGCTCCTGAATGCTTCTAGTGGCGATTTGAGCGATCCTAATTCCCAGGTAGCAGCCTCACCCCTGAAAAAAGTCATCGATATCGTCGAACTGCTCAAACTAGCAGAGTTGGAAAACTTTTTCGGCGATGAATGTGTGCAAGTAGCGAAAGACAAAGCCCAAAATGAGAAAGGATTAGCCGATGCCAATGCGGCTGTCATCTACTCGATCATTTTGAACGATCGCACCGAAATGATCCTGCGCTCGCCCGATGGTTCCCTGAAAAACTATCCTGTCCCCATCAGTAAGGAAGATATGGAAGCCGAGATTGAGCAGCTACGCTACTTTCTCGAACTGCGAACCACAGAGCAATATATCTTCCAAGCAAAAGAAATTTATAATCTGCTGATTCGTCCTCTGGAAGCTGATTTAGCTCTCATGCAACCCAAGACGTTAGTCTTCATCAACGATGGCGTCTTGCGTCAGATACCCATGAGTGCGCTGCATGATGGTCAAAAGTTTTTGATTGAGAAGTATCCCATTGCGATTACCCCCAGTCTGTCATTGACTACGAGTCAACCGTTAGATCACAATCACTTAAGTGTGTTGAGTATGGGTTTAACGGTTGCTAGACCTCCCTTTTCCGCCCTCACGAATGTAAAAGCTGAGCTAAATGCGGTCGAAGAAATATTAGGCGGGACTGAGTTAATTGATCAGGAATTTACATTCTCGAACTTGCAAGCAAAACTACGACGCAAAAATTTTCCCGTTGTTCACATGGCAACCCATGGCAAATTTGGTGTCGATTCCCAGAGTACATTTCTACTGGGTTATGATCAACAAATTAGTATTGAAGAACTCGACAATTTATTGCGTTCTCGCGGTCGTCGAGAAGCGGTGAAACTCCTCACCTTGAGTGCTTGCCAAACGGCGACGGGTAACAATCGCTCAGCCTTAGGAATTGCGGGTGTCGCTGTTCGAGCGGGTGTCGAGAGTGCTTTAGCGACGCTGTGGTATATCAATGATGAAGCGACTGTTCCGCTGATTGCCGAATTTTATAGCCAACTGAGCCAACCTGACATCACCCGGGCAGAAGCGTTAAGACAGGCGCAGCTTCAGATGATCTCTAATGTCAACTATAATCATCCTGCGGTTTGGTCGCCGTTTATTCTGATTGGGAATTGGAATTAGTTAGGGCTTGCTCAATAGAACTCAAAAGAGGGAGTAGGGATATACCATTTATCCCTACTCCCGTTATTGCACGAATGTTCACGCTCTACCCGCTTTCCGTTACATAAGACCTACTCGAAGCTAGTGGGCTGTCCACTAGAATGTTGATAGTCTTGTGGCAACATTGAGCCGCTCTTGCTGGGTCACTTGAGTTAAACCAACTTGCTCAAGCAGTGCCAGAAAATCATCGTTGGTGGCTAACTCATGGGAATTAGCTGTTGGAACTTTGGACATCGCCGCTAAGGCATCGTACCAAAGCCCAGATTCAGCATAGCTCCAAGCGCGATCGCGCCACACCTGTGTTGGCACATTGCTCTTGGTAGGAGGAGTCGATGGCAGTTGTTGTTCTAAAACCCCTGGTGTGCGTACACGCTCAATCCAGCTAATAAATACGGGATTGGCTGACGGACGCTTGGTATTACAGATCAGAGTTACTGACCATTTATAGGTTCGTCCGGTTTGCAGTTCAGGTCGATCTTTGGGAAGTTGCAACTGCATCATTCCCATCTGGGGAGAGTCAATCTGTTTCTCAAATAGCGGTTCAGGAACTCCAGGTTCCACTAGAGCAAACCGCATGGGTACAGAGACAGGCTGTGATAAGTGCCAGAAAAAGGTAGGATGACCCGATGTGGTTTGTCCAGCATAATCCTCAGATGGGATCAATAACGTAACTAAATCGTTGGTTAACGATTGGCTACAGCCGCGTGAACCCGACCCAATCGTCCGCCGTGGATTACTTGCCACGGGTGGTATATATTGTTTAGACGCGCGATTGGTTGACGTTGATTTTAACTCCGCATTGGCGGGTAGATCTTTCCAGGTCGAGGTCAGAAATTCTAAATTTTTTGACGACTGAAAAATCTGGGGTTCAGGTAGATCTAAAAAGCCGAACATTTGCAGGGAAAGAATTGAAGCTGTCCCGGCAATGATCGTTACTAATTTTTGCCGAGTAGTGTTCATGAGGTTAAGTCCTTCGTTTCATAAGGGTCTTTTTACAAAGGGTTTGGATGTGATGCACCTACTCTAGCTGTTGAAAAATTTTGCCTGAAGAATTTTAGACTCAATAGCGCTCTTTGCTGGCAAAATCTAAATCATTATACATGGCATTTTGAACAACTACAGCAAAATTTGATAAACTGCGGTTAACTGTTCGCGCCCTTTGAGTCTAACCTGACCGATTTGTTTCGTGGGGAATTGATTTTGCAGATGCTGATAGGTTTCTTCATTGATTAAAATCCGGCAAATTCCCCCATCTAGAGTTTTATCGTAACTTTCTAATCGAGCCGCGACATTCACGCTATCTCCTAGGGTGGTATAGTCGAGCCTTTGAGAGTTTCCCAAGCTACCTGTGACGACATCTCCTGTAGCAATTCCCACGCGCATCGCTGTTTGGGGATAGCCTTGACGTTGCCACTCTTGATTGAGGGTTTGCAGTTTCTGTGCCATGGCTACAGCACAGCTGACGGCGGCTATAGCATCTTGAGCAATTTCCTCGGATGTCGTGCGTTTAATCGGCACGCCAAACACAGCCATCACCGCATCTCCGATAAACTTATCCACAACACCGCCATGGTCTAGCACCGTCCCAGCCATAGCATCCATATATTGGTTCAGCCAAGCCATAAGCACTTCCGAACCCATATTTTCTGCTACTGTACTAAACCCTTTCAGGTCTGAGAACAGAACCGTCGCCGTCATCTTCTGACCACGTAGACGTCCTTCTTTGAGAAGTTGTTCGCGATCGCGCCAAATTGCTTCGGCGATTTGCTTCGTTACATGGCGACCGAATAAATTCATAACAGTGTGTCGCTCTTCACGCTCGAAGTTGGCGATGTACCCCGTAGTTGCTGTAGCGGCACCCAATAAAGCCAAGGCGGGAGGAATTACAGGAATCCACCAACTGCTGATGATAAAGGCTAAGTAGCTGCTCCCCACCAAACCTGCCAGCGCAAACAAAAGGCTGATTAGTGTCCAACGCGGCAGTAATTTAGCCAAACCTCCAGCATCTCGCAAAACCCAACACAGGGTTGCACCCGTTAAAGACCAGAGGAAAATCCAGACCACTTCGATGGGTTCGGACCAAGTTTTGAGTCCAGAACGTCCGTCTAAGGCTGAACTGAGCAATTGACTAATGATGTTAGCCTGAGCTTCTATCCCAGGTGTGCGCTCTTGGGTGGCAATTTTATCACCACTATAAGGGGTGTAGAAGAAATCATTCAGGCTAGTTGCCGTTGCCCCAATTAAAACGAGGCGATCGCGCATTAAGTCTGGTGGTATCCGATCTTCAAGTACCTCTGTCAATGACACCCTGGAAAAGGTACGCGCCGGACCCCTATAGTTTAGCAAAATCTGGTAACCCCCGTCATCTGCGCTAACATAACCGCCGTCATTGGCTGAAAAAGGTTGAAATACTCCCTTCCCTAAATGAAAAATTTTGGGATGCGTTTGTGACGGTTGAGCTATGATATTTTGCGCTTCTAAATACATCAACGCCAGTCTCATGCTAAACGACACAGTGGGTTGATCGTTTTTAACCATATAAAGCAACCCTCGACGCAGCTTGCCATCCGCATCGACCACCACGTTATTAAACCCCACTTGTCCTTTTTGGTCTAACATCGGTGGGGGAGCTACACTAGCGTTAGGATCTTGCTGATTAATTTTTTCTATCCCGATTAAATTGGGAGTAGTTTCAAAAACTTTGACCAATTCGTTCTGACCGGGCAAAACAGGTAAATCTCGATAAAGGTCAAGACCAATCACTCTGGGGTTTTGAGCTTTTATGGTTTTGAGGAGTTTAGCCAGGACAGAATCAGGAATGGGCCACTGTCCGACCTTTTTTAGATCCGCCTCACTAATTCCCACAATCAGAATTCGTTCATCAACAGGTTCTTGAGGACGCAAACGAAAGTATTGGTCAAGAGCTGCCCATTCCCAAGGCTGTAAAAAGCCGAGCAGCCGTAATAAAATAACGAGTCCAGCTACACCAGGAGCAACAGTCCAGACACCTCGCCCTGCCCAAATTTTTTGTCTCAGTTCTTTCCACATCCTATGTCTGTGCGCTCCTTGATGGTTAGAAGGCTAGTACAAAAAGGCAGATGGCTGATGGCAGATGGCTGCACTTGTTTAGGGTACTGCTTTTTCGCCTATTGTTAATGGGTAGATGTTTGAAGGATCACTTGTACTGTAACGGGAGCGAGAGCGAACTGCTATAGAACACCAGTCGATGTAATCGAAATCGATCCCCTAATTCCCAAAAAACCGTAACAAAAACTACACACTTATCCCTCTTGTAGAGACGTTCCACGCCTTACGTCTCTACCAACTGCTATTAGGGGACTCGCTATTCTTCTGGTGATGCCGCCTGATAGCAGATTAAATCATCAGTGTTAATCATCGCCACCAGTTCAGGAGCAGTACCCACTATGATACGTCCATCAGACGTTACCATCATACCGCGAGCTTCTTGAATTGGGTCACCGGGTTTCCAGAAACTGGGGGTTGAGGATGGGGAATTGACCGTTAGTGCAGTTGTTTGTTGTCCCCCATCGCCAGTAATGCCCTGAACCTGAGTGACAGTATAGCGACCCTGTAGTGGATCATAGGGGGTATTGGGTAAACCACCCGTACCTGTCACGATAAAGCTACCTTGCTCCTTATTGCGGTGGGTAAGGCAACTATCGGCAATTACTTGCTCTGGAGGGACAAAATTAGTGGATAGGGACGAGATAGAATTTTGATCCAAGCTCAGAGAAGATACTGATAAGCTACCAGACGTCGCCGTGGAACTCGTACCCAATGCCTCTACTGAAATATCCACGCGGTCATTCCCGCGAAATGGTTCAAAGGAGCCTGGGTTGCGACCTACGGCTGTTGCTTGACCACTGGAGAAAAGGTCTGCCAGAAACACGGGAGAGACAATCTCAATATTACCTCCCCTGCCATCAAAGGCATTTGCCAGAATGTCACTATCTTCTAGAGCGATAAAGACATCGGAGTTAATCGTAATATTGCCACCACCACCGATACTCTCAAAAACACTGGTACTAATCAAGCTACCGTTGCGTAGACGAATATCTTCAGCCGTGATGTCGATATTACCTCCCCCAGCTTGAGTTGAGGTCGCCCTGATTTCCCCACCATCTCGGAGTCTCAAGTTGTTGGTTGCAATTGTTAAATTTCCCGCATCACCCGTTCCTTCACTTGAAACTTCCAATCGACTCGTCAGAAGCTGACCATCTTCTCCTAAACCATTACCAATAACGTCTACAGTATCTGAGGTGCTTACCGTTAACGTTCCACCCTGACCTGCACCTGAGGTTGCTGCTGATACCTTTCCTCCATCTCGGAGTCTCAAGTTATTGGTGGTAATCATTAAATTTCCTGCATTGCCTGTTCCTTGACTGGACGCTTCTAACGTACTGGAATTAATCTGATTCTCTTCAGCAATACCTGTACCAATTATTTCCACGGAATCCAAGGCATTGACCGTTATCATCCCACCCTGACCTGCACCCGAGGTCGCTGCTGATACCTTTCCCCCATTCTCAATAATCAGCCGTCCTGTAGTAATCTCCAAATTTCCAGCATCTCCATTGGTTTGGGTATCAACCCTTAAATCACTTGATCCGACATTTGGGGAACTACCAGTTATTTGTACCGATTCTGATGCAGTTACAGTTAAATTTCCGCTGCGACCTGTACTAGCAGAACCTTTGATGAATGGAAATGAACTAGTAGATATTCCTGCTCCATCCCGGACAATTAACCGCCGAGTATTAACTTTTATGTCTCCGGCATCTCCGTCATCTCCCGTATTCGTGTTTATGTTGCTAGACCCCAGAATTTCTGAAAATCCACTCAGTTCTACTGATTCTGAACCCGTCACAACTATAGTTCCGGCTGAAACTGACCCAAACGTGAAAGAAGAAATTAATGAGCCATCGGCAAGTGTTATTTGTCTGCCTTGTACTTGGATATCACCACTACCGATATCTCCAGCATTAAACAAAGGACTCAGATCGGTTACATCAATGATAGCTGCTTGGAATAGGTGAATATCTTGAAACTTTTCAACATCCTCATAACTTAGAGCCAAACCTTGATTCGTTGGGTTCAACGTGACCCTACTGTTACTACCAACGCTTCCTACTTCAATCCGCCCACTTGGTGCTGTTAGATTACCACCTTCTAAGATAATTTCACCACCTACCAGTGCTAAGCTTTTATCTGCATCCACTCTCAAACCCGCAGGAACTCTACTACCATTGAATTTTTCCTGCATATCACCCCGACTTGCTCGAGAGCGGTTGATAATCCGTCCAGGAGAGTTTCCAAATTGCAGTCCTACAGGAACACTGACGGTCAGTATCGATGAGGCTGAGGGGTTAGTGGCACTGAACTCTGTGCCATCGGCAAATTTTACACTATTGGCTGTACTAGCAATAAAGGAACCACCCAAATCTAAGGCTGCTTCAGTGCCAAAGATAATGCCATTAGGATTGAGGAGAAATAAATTGGCATTACCTTGCGCTTTGAGTAAACCATCAATGTTCGAGATTGAATCACCAGTCACACGGCTAATAATGTTCTGGATAGTAGAGGTGTTGTCAAATAAAGCCGATCCACCCGTCGGTACTGAAAACTCCTCAAAACTATGGAAAAGGTTTCCTCCGGCTTGGCTACCGCCAGTGATAGTGAATTGAAGATTGTCCGCACTATTAACATTGGTAGGTAATGTCTCATCGGGGACAATTTGCCCTTGAGCAGAGCTAACTGAAATCAGAATGCAGTAGGGAAGAGTTGTAAGTAACCAGAATGGATAGGGCTGTCTTTCCATATAAGCACATCAGGGGGCAATAGTAAGAGTATAACAACTCATACCCCCTTAAGGTTTGAATCTTCTCTGCTCCTTGAATATATGTATTCTCTAAACAGAGATTTATGAAATTTAAATAGTTATGTTATTAACACCACCAAAAGCCCCATATCCTACGACACATATTGGGACTCGTCGCATCCTCTATCTGCTGTTGAGGACTCACAGGCTGGTCTTGCCTTATCCTATTTTCCATGCTGGCATTGGCAGAAACAGGAGCTACTCCAACTTGAGTAGAAAATGTTAAGCTGAGAGCGATCGCGGTAGATGCAACGAGTTTCATTATTCTTTTCTCCGAGTAGATGTACGAACCTGTGAGCTGAGTGTTTCTTCACCTAGCCCTAAAGTTTTGAGAGATAAACTGCTCTTATCAGAGAGTTTTTCTTTAGTTGTTGATTTAACCTGTTAGTGGCACACCCGATTAGTAGAAGTTTGAGAGAAATCTTTTTTTGCCACTGCTCTATAATTAAACTATAGCAAGATAAAATTCCAGATCAATGATCTTTACCAAAGCTTCATTGAGAGTTCATACCACCTTAATAAGTACATCTTATGCTTTAAGTTTTCTTCACAGAAGTTCCGGGTTAAGAGATACACCGAAGTTACTAGGTTTGAGTAAATTAAACGTAATACACAAAACTGTAGATTATTCACTATGACTATAGTTGAACCGAAATACACTTGAAATACGTCCTAGGTTTAGTGGTGTTTAAGTGATGGCTATCAGTTGAATCAGGTTAAATTATTCGTTGATCCGGAGGGTGACTTTCTCTTTCCCTCAAAGTGGGTGCTATTGATTCTCTCTCTGGGAGTTGCCACAGTGAAACCCTGATGATAGAAGGGGTGACTTATATTCTCTCGTCAGAGTTTTTTAACAAAGCTAGTCTATGCTAAGAATTGTAATGTAAGATTTGCTTATGTTAAGAAGTGTGACTCAATAATTCGTAACATCAAAGTTACTATAGAGTTGTTCATATTCTTTAGCTTCACTTTCATAAAAGCTGGGTCGTCGGTAAGTATTTTTACTCGGTCTCCTAAAGATAGATCCCTTTTCCTGGCAGGTTGTTCCAGACATACCCTTCCTATCGGCGTAATGGGCAATTGCCACAAATCTTGCTTTAAGTCCGTTTTTGGCGTAAGTAAACTCAACCCCATCGTATTTATTGAGCGACAAGCTTACCTCGAACTTACACCCACCATTAAAAATCTCAATCGTGAAAATTTGGTGAAAGGGAAATCAAGCCCTTCTCATCAAACAAGATGTTCCGCCATCTCAGGAGACGGTTTACCCAGTAAGCTTCTCTCTTAAATCGCTATAATCCAAATCTCGCAATAGTTTTAGCCGCATTGTAGTACTTATGTACTTTTGTAAGTCAGGTTAAAAAACTCTAATTTTTCTCAATTTTCCGTTTATGACAGACGTAGCAGGCTACGAACTTACACCGATGATCGAGAAACCTGAAGCGCTGTGTCGGGGAAGTCACTGAATAGTGCGTCAATTCCCAGGCGATAGAATTGCTGATACTCCAATTCAGGATTACCTTGATAGTCTGGGGCGAGAAAAACCTCTTCATTGCGGAATGTCCAGCCATGAACCTGCAAACCCTGAGCATGAGCGTCATCGAGTAACGAGGTGGGGGGTAACAAGTAACCATCCGCTCCTGTGGGTACAATCAGACGTTTGTTAATCCCGATCGCATCTGCATAATCAGCAATTTCCCTTAACCCCTGAGGCGTTACCAGATCTCGATACATCCGATTGCTATTGTCATGGTGTTGAGGATGAGCAATAAAATCGTAGGGTTGACCGATGTCATTCACTAACTGTACCAAGGATACATCAGTGATTTGCTTGAGCGCTTTCAAGTTCGCCGTTTCAAAGGATTGAATGAACACAGGAGAGTTGCGATCGCACCAACCGTACTGGTTGAGGATTTCTACCAATGGTTCTTCTAGCGAGAGTCCGATCGCGTTAAAGTAGGTGGGATGCTTAGTTTCTGGATAAATGCCAATCCTGTGTCCAGTTGCAGCATTTTGGCGTTGGAGGAGTTCCAGAATTTCTACCAGAGTAGGAATATCAAACAAGCCATCAAATTCTGTCGAACGCAGGTGAGGTAATCGTTCTTTGACTCCTAGGGTTTTTAGTTCAGCGAGAGTAAAGTCTTCAGTAAACCAACCGCTGATAGTTTGCCCATCAATCATTTTAGTGGTTTGGCGATCGCGAAATTCTGGACGAATCGCCACATCTGTGGTATTTGAGATTTCATTCTCGTGACGCGCTACCAATACCCCATCCTGTGTCATCACCAAATCGGGTTCAATGTAATCCGCCCCCATCTGAATCGCTAATTCATAAGCAGCGAGGGTATGTTCGGGACGATAGCCACTTGCGCCTCGGTGAGCAATCACCAAAGGACGGGAAATTTTGTCACGCGATCGCATCCTTATATTATGTCCGTTATTGTATGGATTATCCCCTGACTCAACAGAGCTTACCAAGGAAGTACTTCCCCCTTCGCGTGCCAAAACGTGCCAGAATTTTCCAAGTTGAGCTGATCAATTCGGGCTAAAAGTCCCTGAACTGCTTCCTGGGGAGGAATGCCACTCTGATCGGTCATATCTGTACTAACCATACCCGGATGGAGGATAGCCACAGCAATTTGACGAGGTTTTAAATCAATCGACAGGGATTTACCCGCCATGGATAGTGCGACTTTAGACATGCGGTAGCCGTAAGCATTACCAGAGGTGTTGTCTTCAATAGAACCCATGCGGCTAGTCATGATGGCAATCTTAGCACCTGCACCCAAATGGGGGAGTAAAGCTTGGGTTACCCGCAAAGCGCCCAACGCATTCACCTCAAATTGTTCCCGAATGGTATCAAAGTTAAGTTGGGGGAGGGTATTTTTCCGCCAAATTCCGGCATTGTTAATCAATACATCTATAGGAGTATCCTTTAAACGTGCCGCTAAGTCACCAACGGACTGATCTGAGGTGATGTCAATCCCCCTCTCCACCTGAATTCCTAAGCTGTCGAGAGCTTCAGACGTTTGGCGACAAACCGCGATCGCCGTTTCTCCTCGTTCGGTTAGCTGTCGGCAAAACTCTAAGCCGATACCTCGGTTCGCACCTGTCACTAAATAAGTCGCCATATTCACCCATAAATTTCATCCCTACGCTATTGTGCCAGATATTGGATTGAAGTTCCCCCGGTGCAGATGTACTATATGCAGCATGAAGCCCCACTCCGTCATAGTTTTAGCAATTGATCCTCCTCTATTTCTACCCATGTATATTTAGGATTTTCGGGTTTTCCGTACTGCTCCCGTTAGATTTTATAGAGAAGCCGAAGTAAGCGTCTACAACCGCCCTCTTGAGAATAATATTCTTACTTAGTGAAAATCGAAATATTTCATAAAGTTATTTAGTATCTTTAACTATCCATGGTTTAATTGAATGGTTTTGAGTTTTTTAAATTAATAATCTTAAAAGACAAATCATGGCAACTAATCTAGAAAATTTTAAGTCTCCTCGATTTACGGGTGAAGTTATTCAAGCAGATATTGAATTTTTTGATTCCCTACAAAAAATCGATCGCTTTGCGGCTAACAATGGCTGAGAAATTTTTGTCACCCAGTCAGTCCGTCAACAAGGTGGGCTCTCCCGTACTTGTGGTGGAAAAGCCTATATTAGTGATAGCTTCCCTAAAAACATTGTTTTGAAAGTCTTGCCCCACAAAGTTTCCAAGAATAATCAGGTTTGCTTATCACCCTAGGTACGGGAGAGCCTTAATGTAGTTTAGTCTGTTTCTAGCAAGCTACTTAATTTGATCAAGAATAGAGAGATTGATTGACTTAAAGAACTGTGAATAACTGAACGACTTGCCCTAGGGCAAAGCTAGAGTGGATAATTGAGCAAGTTAATTAAATGCAGTTATGATGAATCCGCTAAATCATCCGATTCTAGAGCAAAGTTTCGCTATCATTGACCAAGAAATTGGTAAACATAAATTTACACCTGATGAATATGCTATTGTCCGGCGGGTGATTCATAGTACGGCGGATTTTGAATTTGCTAAACTAATTCATTTTAGTCCAGAGGCAATTGCATCCGGAATTACAGCTATCCAAAATAAAGCCCCGATTATTACTGATGTGGGTATGGTTAAACAGGGAATTACTGGAATGGTGGGCAAAACCTTCAGGAATCCGGTAATGGCTGCGGTTGAACAAGCATCTGTGGCGCTTCCTGGTAAGACTCGCACGGAAACGGGTTTATTAAGTTGTTATTGTCAGTTTCCTGAAGCCATTTATATCTTTGGTAATGCACCGACTGCACTTTTAGCATTATGTGCTGAGTTACAACAATCTTCAGTAAAACCAGCTTTAGTTATTGGCGCACCTGTAGGATTTATTTCTGTCGTGGAAGCAAAAGAGGCTTTAACAAAAACTCTAGTTCCGCAAATTCGGATTAATGGGCGCAAGGGGGGTTCCCCTGTCGCGGCGGCGATTCTTAATGCTTTAATTGTTTTAGCCTGGGAAAATTCGTGAACTTAACTCTTGTTTACCCTACATGAAATATTAATAACTGACTTAAGGCTGGTGGGCAGTGCCCACCCTACATAAAATATTAATAACAAATGACGTAGCTTGCTTCTCAAGGAAGCGAGTATGACAAATGACTAATGACATTCATGTAGTCGGAATCGGTTTAGATGGTGCGGCGGGACTCACAGAATCCGTGCGACAATTAGTAGAACGGGCGACTCTGTTAGTAGGGAGCGATCGCGTCCTAAGTTACTTCCCTGGTCATCCCGCACCCCGCTTGGTTTTGGGCGATTTGACGCAGGTGATCCGTGAGATTCGTCGTCAGTTGGCAAAGAATGACCAAAATTGCTGTATCATTGTGTTAGTAAGTGGCGATCCCTTGTTTTTTGGCTTGGGACGTTTATTATTAGCCGAATTGCCACGAGAAAACCTCACCTTTCATCCCCATGTCAGTGCGGTACAATTAGCATTTAGTCGGGTTAAAGTCCCTTGGCAAGATGCGGTGACGATTAGTAGTCACGGGCGTTCTTTAGAAAGGTTAACCCAAGCGCTACAACAGGGGACGGAAAAAATTGCCGTGCTTACGGATAAAATAAATACGCCGAGTGCGATCGCAAACCTGTTATTTGATCTGGATTTACCTGGTGATTACCAGTTTTGGTTGTGTGAAAACTTAGGTGGAACCGATGAACGAGTGAGGTGTTTACCTGTGGATGCGGTACACTTAGAAGCGATCGCGCCTCTGAATGTCGTGATTCTCCTGCGTCACCCTGAACCCAGTGATACTCCCCTAGATGTCGCCACATTAGCCATTTTAGGGTTATCGGATCACAGCTTTGCCAGTTTTCGCGATCGCCCGGGTTTAATGACGAAGCGGGAAATCCGTACCCTGATTTTAGCAGAACTATCCCTACAACCGGAACAAATTATCTGGGATATTGGTGCAGGAACAGGTTCAGTGTCTATTGAAATTGCCCGATTATCGCCGACGTCTCAAGTCTATGCTATCGAAAAAACGGCGATGGGAACGGCTTTAATTGAACAAAATTGCCGTCGTTTACAGGTTACGAATGTTACCTCGATCTATGGTACAGCACCGGATATTTTGTCACAGCTACCCACACCCCAGCGTGTTTTTATTGGCGGAAGTGGAGGAAACTTGTTAGCGATTTTAGATCGCACGCAGGGGCAACTCGTGGATAATGGAATAGTCGTGTTAGCCTTGGCAACCTTAGAACATCTAAATCAGGCAGTCAATTGGTTGAGCGATCGCGGTTGGACATATCGATTGTTACAGGTTCAGCTTTCCCGTTCCATTCCCGTCGCTCAACTCACCCGTTTTACCCCCCTGAATCCGGTGACGATTGTTAGAGCCATCCGACCGGATACAATAGGGTTTGCTGAATAAGTATTGTGGTGGGGGTAGAGAGCAGGGGAAGCAGGGGAAGCAGGGGAAGCATAACAATAATCCCTCTTGCTCCCCTCTCCCTATTCCCCCCATGCAACAGAAGCGAAACATCCTCTGGCTTCCCCCTTTTGAAGGGGACGGGAGGGGGATCTATAAGGGGGGTTAGGGGGGATGGAGAGGGGCTGGGGGTGAGGACTGTATATTAAAATGGGTTACTAACAACTGAACCACAAAACTCGCCCGGATTCCTAAGTCGTAGATTATGTAGAGATGTGCCATGCTACGTCTGTAATCAGTCACATGAAGCAAGTTACAGTTTATCTCAACCACGGAAAACACTGTACCGGAAGCTCCGATAACGGCAAAGCGACCACGGAGAACTATACCTTGTATCCCGGTGATATGTGTATTGTTGATCCCGCCCATTCAAACAAACACAAATATAGAGGTAGAATTGGCAGACTGGATGGAACACAACGAAAAGGAATTCCCCGACTCTGTTTCACCGACAAAAAAGGGGGTTATGGTTACATTAATCCCGTTGATCTCTCCCCTCTCCCCGCCAATTTACCTGCTATAACCAGCATTAAATCATCATCCCAAAAACCCCATCCCACCTTTCCGGTAGACTTACCGCCAAAACTTCCTGGCGATAAAGATAGTCTACAACGCGCCATCTGTCTTTTGGGAAATCGCACTAAATCGGAACTCAAACCCAAGCATCAAACCGAATTAAGAGAACTCATTGGCACCTATCCCAACCCCCAGAGAGCCGCCGATTGGAAGAAAGGGTTAAAACAAGTGGTTAAACAGTCCGATTAAATCAAGTAACCCCCTTTTGTCACGGCGATTAAAATCGCTGCTACACTTGCCTTTCGTCCGCTTGACAAGGACTGGGTTATAAAGGGAGTAGTGCGATCGCGCCAGCACTTCCCGATGTGCCTCTGTTTGCCAATATGATAGAAGGGGGAAAAACTCCTGTGCTATCGGGGCAACAACTGCAAGAATTAGGCTTAAAAATCGTCGTCTATCCCCTCTCTGGCTTATTTGCAGCGACAAAGCCATGATGGATTGTTTGAGTCATTTGCGCCAAAAGGGGACTACCGCAGGCTTCACCAATCTCGTCTCCTTAAGAGAATTTGAGCAGCTTATTGACGTACCTCACTATCGCCAACTCGAACAGCAGTTCACAGTGTCAGAAGCATCACCACCGGGGGAAGCGTGAGGGTGATGGGGAAGTTAATTCAACATTACTTGGTCAGGCGGGACGCAATACTGCTCGGATAAGCTTCTCCCTCTGCTCCCCCTGCTCCCCCTGCTCCCCCAGCTTCTCTGATTGATCCGGTTGACCAATAGAACAAACTAAGTATAGATGGGTAGAAAGGGACGCCTTCTTCAGACCTTAATCTAAATTCCCTGAAATCCCCTGTAGACGGCAACTACACCCAACTATTACGGTTCTGCCCACTGATGGAGTAAATCATACAGAGGTAGAGTGTTAGTGTAACGTACATAAAAATTTACAAAAATGGTGATTAGTATATCACTTCACCACGTCATAAACCCTTCGGTAAAGGAAACCCATCATGTTTGAACATTTTACAGACAGAGCTATCAAATCTATTATGCTCGCCCAGGAGGAAGCCCGTCGCCTGGGACATAACCTCGTGGGAACTGAGCAAATCCTCTTGGGATTGCTGCGAGAAGGAACCAGTGTAGCCGCAATTGTCCTCAAAGAGATGGACATCACCCTAGAATCGACCCGGAAAGTCGTAGAACGAATTATTGGTCGCGGCTCAGGCTTTGTTCCGGCTGAAATTCCCTTCACTCCCAAAGCCAAACGCCTGTTTGAGCTCTCCTTTAAAGAAGCTCGACAACTAGGACATAATTATATCGGTCCAGAGCATTTGTTACTCGCCATTCTGCAAGACAGCGACAGCGTCGCGGGTAAAGTGTTGCAAAGTTTAGGCGTCAACTCAGCAACTGCCCGCACTAAACTGATTCAAGCTATCGGTGAAGTAGCGGCGGCTGCAAGCGCTAGAGGACCAGGGACTTCGATGATGGGCGGCACATCAAAGTCCGCCACATTGGAAGAGTTTGGCAGGAATCTCACCCAGTTAGCCGCAGAAGGTAAGTTAGACCCTATGGTGGGTCGTGTCAAGGAAATCGAACGGATTATTCAGATTTTAGGACGCCGAACCAAGAATAACCCCGTATTATTGGGAGAACCGGGGGTCGGCAAAACCGCGATCGCAGAAGGGTTGGCACAACGGATTACGGATAAAAATGTGCCGGAACTGTTGGAAAATAAGCAGGTAATCAGCTTGGATATCGGATCACTGATTTCCGGTACCCGTTTCCGGGGTGACTTTGAAGAACGCATCAAGAATATAATGGCGGAAGTGCGTCAAGCGGGGAATATTATCCTGGTGATTGACGAAATCCATACCTTAGTCGGTGCTGGGGCGATAGAAGGCGGATTAGATGCGGCAAATATCCTCAAACCTGCTTTATCCCGGGGTGAACTCCAGTGTGTAGGGGCGACTACCTTGGATGAATATCGTAAGCATATTGAGCGAGACGCCGCCCTAGAACGCCGTTTCCAACCGATTATGGTTGGTGAACCCTCGGTTGAGGAAACCATTGAAATTTTGCAGGGGTTACGGGATGCTTATGAACAGCATCACCGGGTAGAAATCTCCGATAGTGCTTTGGATGCGGCGGCGAAACTCTCAGATCGCTATATCAGTGACCGTTTCTTACCGGACAAAGCCATTGACCTAATTGATGAAGCCGGAAGTCGTGTCCATTTAATCCATTGTCAGCCCTCCCCAGCCACGCGAGACATCAAGCGTCAATTGCGTCAGGTGACCAAAGAAAAAGAAGAAGCCGTTCGTCTCCAGGACTTTGAGAAAGCCGCCCAATTGCGCGATCGCGAACAGGAACTAGAAGGGGAGCTGCAGGCGATTCTGCAAGAGGAAACCGATGCAGATACCCCCGTACAGACGCCTCTGGTAAATGAGCAAGATATTGCCCACATTGTCTCCTCCTGGACGGGTGTACCAGTTAACAAGCTGACCGAATCCGAATCAGCCCTGCTGCTGCACATGGAAGATACGTTGCACCAACGATTAATTGGTCAAGAAGAAGCGGTTACAGCCGTCTCCAAAGCGATTCGGCGGGCGCGAGTGGGGTTAAAAGACCCGAATCGACCCATCGCTAGCTTTATCTTCTCTGGACCGACGGGAGTTGGTAAGACAGAACTGGCGAAAGCGCTGGCGGCTTACTTCTTTGGGTCAGAAAATGCGATGATTCGCTTGGATATGTCCGAGTACATGGACCCGCACACTGTCTCCAAGCTCATCGGTTCGCCTCCAGGATTTGTCGGCTATGACGAAGGCGGTCAACTCACAGAAGCCGTCCGGCGTCAACCCTACACAGTACTCCTGTTTGACGAAATCGAGAAAGCACACCCCGATGTCTTCAATAGCCTCTTACAACTGTTGGATGATGGTCGTTTGACGGATGCTAAGGGTCGTACCGTAGACTTCAAGAACACCCTGATTATCATGACCTCGAACATCGGTTCGCGGGTGATTGAAAAAGGTGGCGGTGGTTTCGGGTTTGAAGACTCAGATAATCTGGCGGAATCTCAATACAACCGGATTCGCAGCCGAGTGAATGATGAACTCAAGGAATATTTCCGTCCAGAATTCCTCAATCGCCTTGACGATATTATCGTCTTCCGTCAGTTAACGCGAGACGAGATTAAGCAAATTGCCGAGCTCCTACTTGTGGAAGTTTCAACTCGCCTAATTGAACAGGGAATTACCCTGGAAGTGACGGAACGGTTCAAAGATCGTTTAGTCGAAGAAGGGTATGATCCCAGTTATGGAGCGCGACCGCTACGTCGGACAATTATGCGGCTATTAGAAGATAGTTTAGCCGAAGCCATGTTAGCAAGTCAGATCATTGAGGGAGAAACCGCTGTGGTTGATGTAGATGAGAATGGTAAGGTGAAGGTTTTACCGGGTGAATCGCCAGCGCGGTTGCTACAACCTGTAGGCTAGTTTTGTTCCTAGGCTCTGCCTAGTCGTCTCGTCGTCTCGTTCCCAGGCAGAGCCTGGGAATGCTTTTAGGGAGGCTCTGCCTCCTTTAGCATATAATCCAAGCTAGGAAGCTTTCGTGAACTGAAGATCCCCCGGTGCAGATGTACTACACAGAGCCTTAATCCCCACTCCGTAACAGTTTTAGCAATTGACCCTTCTTTATTCGTACCCATATATATTTAAGATTTTCTTAAAATAAGATACACAATTTATACCAACTGACATCTATCTTTGGGTATACTTGGCAAAACAGTAACTTTCTGGTGCAGACTCCAGACCAGAAAATCCTAGGCAGAAAAAGCAAAAGCCAAGTATGAACTCTTTGGAATTCGACCGAGAAGCTGACCGGATGGCGAGAGCAATCATGACTCGCAACAGCCAAATTGGGGCAGCCCTGATTGCCGATTTGACAACCAAACTGACCCTTGAATATATTGCTGCTGTGTTGGTTGTCAGTATTGAACGTGTGATTTGGTTTGAGCCAGACTCAGTTATTTGGGCTGTTGAAAACCTTATTCCTGCGGACATCATGCAGGAAATTCACAGAATTACTTCATTTACTCTCTATAAACAGTGGGTGCTCAAAGGATACGTACCAGGAACAGATTTGAGTGTTGATGTTAGCGGCAATGTGATGCTAAATAATCCACTCAAAAAAGCGGCTTAAAGACGTAGGGTGGGTACTACCCACCCTACAATCTAGGAGATAGACTATGCCAGCGCAATCTAAAATTTATAGAGAGTAGGGGCGCATGGCGTGCCATGCGTGTCACAAATCCTAATTTTCAGCGAAGGTGTCCCTGCTCCCTATACAAGTCATAGTTCCCTCGGAACACCTCCATAGGGCTTCCTCTGCTTCCCCTGCTCCCCCTACTTTTGGCGCTTAAGTTGACACCAATGATGGCGTGCGCCCGATTCAATGGTAAGATCTATTCCACAATTTTAGCTGTGTCAAGCCAGTAGGTTGGGTTGGCGCATGTTACTAGGGCAGCATCTAGGGCTAAAGCCCTGACTACAAGCCTACTATCCCAGATGAGACGTTGCCAATCTTACACTATGGCGGTTTCCCACTTCAGATAAGGCAACTTCATCGCTGTCTCCCGAATTTGCTCAACTTGCTTCACCAGTTGTCCACAACTATCCCAAGTCCCTGTAATCAGAGTTTGCCGTACCCCTTCAGGCATTGAAACAGAGGCTTGGAAGTCACCACAGCGAACGTCCATGGCTTCTAAATCTACCGTTATCGGCGCTTGGGGATTCTCTTCCAGGATTCTCTGTAACTGCTTCACTGTTTCCGGTTCAGCCGTAACACAGGGAACCCCCATTGCCAAACAGTTACCAAAGAAGATTTCAGCAAAACTTTCACCGACAAGGGCTTGTATGCCCCATTTTTGCAAAGCTTGAGGCGCATGTTCCCGCGAAGAACCACAGCCGAAGTTACCGTTAACCACTAAAATATTTGCCCCTTGATACTGAGGGCGGTCAAAAGGATGTTGCCCTTTTGCCTGGGCGCGGTCATCGGCAAAGGCTTTGTCTCCTAATCCTTCAAAGGTAACACAGCGCAAATAGCGAGCGGGGATAATTCTGTCGGTATCAATATCATTACCCACAACGGGAACGCCTTGTCCTGACACGGTTTTCACTTGACTCATGAATTCACTCCTTTTTTTCTACTAACAAAATATATCTCCATTTATCTTGGAGTAGAGTGTAACATCAATTCAATAAGAATTACCCATGGACTCGTGTCAGGTTACTAATTGAGAAGTCGTCTCAACTCATCACAGGCATGATGTAAGGAAGACAGGGCATTACTATCAAGTCCTTGAGGACAGATTTCCCTCGATAATTTTTTTGCTGAGGATTTAGCTAAATCGATACGTAAATCGATCCTATTCAATTTTCTAATTTCTGGAGAATTCTTGTAATCTGTCGTTTCATCGCAATTGCGATCAATACTAATGTAATAAAACCAGGTTTCAATATTTCTGGCTGGCACAAAAATGGCAATTTTCTCATTAGGTAACCTTGGGTCTCGATTTAACTTGCCTTCCTGCTCGTCTAATGCTATGTGCAAAGAGCGCAATATGTCATTTATGCTATTCGTGTCGGCATCAATCATCACGACTATGGCACGATTTTGAAAATTTTTGCTTCTGTAGCTTTTAACCAGACGTGCATAGTTCTTGATAACGAAGTCATTATTATTATTGACTTTCCTTCCTTTGACATTAGAGTAATTTATGATTTTGCGATCCTCGAATCCACAACAGATAAGATACTGTCTGATGAATCGTTCGTGATCAATATCTTCGCATAAAATAACGACTTCTGGTTTATGGTCTTTACTCGTCATAAATCCATCCCAGTTCGATTAGTTTAGCCAGTGATAATCCTGTATCTTGTTGATCGGTAATGGACTGTAGACGTATAATTCCTTCATTGGCTCTCTCAAACCAATAACCAGAACTACTAGCTAAATAGTTAATGAGTGTAGGGTGATGGGAGATTAAAATGGCTTGTCCGTGACTTTCTGCACCTGAACATTGATCAAAAAGTGTACTCAGCCAAGGCTGTATTTCCGGTAAAGCGAGATAATTTTCTGGTTCATCAATACACAAGGTATAATCTTCATCAGGCGCACAATATATCAAGGTATATAGTGCAATCAAAACTCGTTGACCATCTGATATTTCGTTAAGTTTGTAAGGCTTTTTGCTGAGATTCGGGAAAGATAATGATAGAATTTTTGCCTCCCCAATTGGTTCATTTTTAAATGAATGAAATCCATCTATTACCTGTTTTAATTTCATTGTGAGTTCAAATATTTTTCCCTGATCTCCAGACAGATAAGTATACCAAGCCGCATAGTTTGACATATCCCATGCTGGATACCTATCTTCTTGGCGACTCTCTGCTGTCATGGAACAAGGATTAATGTGTACAATTAAAAAACGATATATCCGCTTTTTAAACCAAGTCAGTTTTTGAGTATCCAATCTCTCAGATACCAAACCTACAACAGAACGTGAGTAGTCCACAAATGGAATAAATTCTCCTTGTTGGTCAGGAGAATCATAGTATATCATTGCTTTCACAACAGGTTGATCCTGCTCTATTTCAATCCTGAAATCTGATAGTGGTTGTTCATTAAAACTCAATCTCTCACGATGCATTACAGGAGGGGCATAATCGCCTTGATGTTCAATTTCTAAAGAATATTTGTAAATTCCTCCATTTCCTTCAATGTCTAATTCAAATTTTTGGATCGAGCGAGTTTCCCAGCGAGTTAAATCTGTTCCTGGAAAAATTTGATTAACTTGAAACCTGTTCACAATAAAATATTGCAGTTTCTGTAACGCTGCGAAGACTGTGCTTTTACCAGAACCGTTAGATCCAAGAAATAGGCTAATATTATCTTCCAACTTTATTTCAAAGTTCACAAGACATCTAAAGTTGTCTATATACATTCTTTTTAACATAAATTTACTCCTTAAAGTTTGGGCAAAAAAGCTTGGACATGAATATATGATCAACAGCAGAAATAGGTTGGGTTTTATGCCTTAACCCAACCTACCTAATATTATCACCTACTACCATTCATCCCTAATTTTCATAGAGAAGGCGATTGAGAATTTCTTGTCCTGCGGGATTGAATACCTGAAGACGAATAATTCTTGGATCATTGGGTCGCCATGCGACTTGATACTGATAATCCCCATTTTGCCAGATATAAAGGCGGCGTTGAGGATTTCCCCGTACTTTCGCACCTCTGAGGATCAAGTTATCACCGGTTTGTTGATTAGTACCGTAGTAAGTGAGGGCGTTGTTGCTGTAGTTAATTGTGACCGACCATTCACCACCCTCGAATGTCCCCAGAGGAACCCTGGCTTGGGCGACGACAGGTGTTTTAATCATAATCTCGGTAACTGTCGGCGCAGATAAACCGAGAATGGTAGCAAGCGCGATCGCTCTGATATTCATAGTATTCCCTCCGTTGCTGTAACATAAACCTGGAACGCAATTTCCGGCTAAAACGGTTCACTATACTTTAATTTCAACCCGTTTTAACTGAGAGCTGGCAAAATTGGTAATACACCCCAAATGACTCGCTCGGTGGGCAAAAGCAGCTAATTCTAATATAAGCGTTTCTAGGGTTATAATATTTGCCCACGATGGCGGTGTGGCACAACTAAAATGGTGGGATAGATTTTGCCCTTGAATCGGGCGCAGGTCGCGTCATCCGTGTCAACTTAAGCTTAAAACGAAAGCAATACCTTGATGCTAACCCCACCCTAACCCTCCCCTTATCAAGGGGAGGGAACATTTCCCCCCTTGCTAAGGGGGGATTAAGGGGGGTTAAGATTAAGGCAGCGAGATTCAAAGACTCACTTAGCTGGCATTTCCTCTTAAGTTGACACCAATGCACGGAGCGTGCGCCCTACAGTTTCCAGGATTAAGCTTAATGAACCAAATTAGGTGTTCCACGCCTCACAATAACTGTCTAACATCAGAAACCTTCCCATTAACCGCCGCCGCGACTACCATAACTGGACTCATCAACAGGGTGCGCCCCGTGGCTGAACCTTGACGCCCTTTAAAATTGCGGTTCGAGGAGGATGCACTAATCTGATCCCCTTGTAACTTATCGGGATTCATCGCCAAACACATGGAACATCCCGGTTCACGCCATTCAAACCCCGCCTCTACAAAGATTTTATCCAATCCTTCGGCTTCGGCTTCTTTTTTGACTCGTTCTGAACCAGGGACAACAAATGCCTTAACGCCCTCCGCGACTCGCTTTCCTTGGGCAAATTGGGCGGCTTCGCGTAAATCCGTCAGGCGTCCATTGGTGCAGCTTCCGATAAAACAGACATCCACTTTGGTTCCCTGAATCGGCGCACCGGGGATAAGCTGCATATAACGATACGCTTCTTGTGCGATCGCGCGTTCCGATTCAGGTAAACTATCAGGCACAGGAATCGCTTCATTCACGGCAATTCCCTGTCCCGGTGTAATTCCCCAGGTCACCGTTGGCGCAATCTCAGCCGCATCAAAGGTAACGATATCATCATAAACGGCATCGGCATCAGAACGGATACTCATCCACCATTCCACCGCTTTATCCCAATCTGCCCCTTTTGGCGCAAAATCTCGCCCTTTGAGATACTCAAACGTCACCTGATCCGGATTAATATAACCACATCGGGCACCGCCTTCAATGGACATATTGCACACCGTCATCCGTTCTTCCATCGTCATCTGCTCAAAGGTCGTGCCAGCATATTCATAAGCGTAGCCAACTCCACCTTTGACCCCTAACTTGCGGATGATGTGTAAAATCACATCCTTGGCGTAAACACCAGGAGGGAGTTTCCCATTCACTTCAATTTTGCGAACTTTGAGTTTAGACAGGGCTAGGGTTTGAGAGGCGAGGACATCACGGACTTGAGACGTACCAATCCCTAACGCGATCGCACCAAAAGCGCCATGAGTCGAAGTATGGGAATCACCGCATGCGATGGTCATTCCGGGTTGGGTTAATCCCTGTTCTGGGGCAATCACATGAACAATCCCTTGATTCCCCGATCCTATATTATAGAAGCGAATCCCATAATCCTTACAGCTTTGCTCCAACACCTGCATCATCTCCTCGGCTAAGACATCAGCAAAGGGACGCGCCTGGTTTTCGGTGGGAACGATATGATCCACAGTCGCCACCGTGCGTTCGGGATACAGCACCTTCAATCCCCTCTCGCGCAGCATCCCAAAGGCTTGGGGACTGGTAACTTCGTGGATTAAATGTAAACCAATAAATAGTTGAGTTTGACCCGAAGGCAGAGTACCGACGGTGTGGTAGTCCCAAACTTTATCGAATAGTGTTCTCTCGCTCATTTGCAAAAGGTCGTCATAAATAGGATTTAAGGATAATGACCAATCATCTATAGGGATAGATGCTTTAGTCTTCTATTTTATAGCGAGTATGACATTTTCTGAGATCTGTTAAGATAGAACCTAATCCAGGTAAAGGTTATGCTGTAACAGCAAGGGTTTCGGACTTTTTTATTAGGGTTGATTTGCCGGACATTATATTACAACTATAGATTTTATGCAAGAGCGATCGCACTCCTCACAGAAAACATGCGATCGCTTGTTTTAGACTTAAGTTCCCCCCATCCCGATTGACGATAGAAGCCTAACCCCTACTAAGTAAGCGTTTTAGCCAACTAGCCCCCTCCATTCGCACCCATGTATATTTAAGATTTTCTTAATATTTGTGGGAGAAAATCTGTGGAACAGAGGACATGGCACAGATTCAAGAGTTTTTGGACAATATCAGTGGTTGCGTTCACTTGGTTCTCGTTTGGAATAGGCGTTATTTAATATCTATCTGAAACTTTGCCAAAACCAATGGTCTTTAAGTTTAACAACTTCAAAGATAGCTAAGCAAAACATTGAACTAATTCCCCAAGGAATTAAAGCGGCTTAGACAAACGTAGAGACGTTGCAGGTAACGTCTCTACATCGACACCGCTCAATGAAATCGCTTATGAGCGAGGAGGCTGCATCTGACGCGCCATCTCTAGGAAACTACTCATACTCGGACCCGGACGCCGCCGACCACTGTTAGCTTTGAGTGGCAATAAGTTGTTTGGCGCAAAGGTGAGTCCTGGTTGAGGCTCTGCTTTGCCATTGCTAGCTGCTGCGGGTGTCGCTTGGGGTGCAGCTTTTTGCGGTTTGGCTTCTGGTGCTTTAGCGGCTTTAGCTGCTGGCTTCTTCGCTGCTGGCTTTTTCGCTGCTGGCTTTTTCGCTTCCGCTTCTGGGGCTTTGGTTGCTTGAGCGGGTTCCGGTTTCTTTACTTCCGGTTCCGATTTGACCGCCCCAATATCGTCTAGCTCCAAAAAGTAGTCTTTACTTTTTTTTCTTTTCGGAGCCTCTGACGATTGGTCTTTAGATTTATTGCCACCTTTTAAAAAACCGAACATTTACCGATACTCCTGTCTTTTAGAGAAAACTTAACAAATTTGCCAAAGAAAGATAGATGAGAACAAACGACGCTAATGTCTGCCATTTCTGATTGTACAGGCAAAACGCTACCTCAATCAGTTGGGTTAGCTTTTTGGCTTTGGGCTGAACTATGCCAACCGCTTAGCTTAGACTCATAATATCTAAGACTTTTTGGCTCATTTTACTACTCAATGGGGATTGACTTGTCTGGCAATTGAAGGGTCTTACTTGCCTCATAATTTCAAGGCTTTGAATTCAGGTTTTTCTAGATAGACGAACTTTATCTCTTCTTCTATCGTCGTTGCTTAGCGCACTTGTTCAACCTACTTCAATTTATCATCCAAACTCCAGTAGAGAGGTCAATAACTATTTTAATTTTACCGTTTAATGGTAGTTTTTCGCTAACTCAAATACGGCTTTTGATGACTTGACAGCAATTCATAAGGCTATCCGTACTCCAGGTTGATCTTTTCTGGGATAACGCTGCTCTATACATCGCCGTCAGATTAAAATTATGAGTTTTGAAGGGGGATTAGTGCAAGGTTTCGCTAACTTTCTTTACAAAAATTTACAATCTGACTAAACAAATAGTCTACTGGCGTGACACGACTAAAAAGTTAGCCGCATTGTCTACTACCGCCAAATAGCATCAGCCACCCGACATACATCGTGCATTTCGGAAACGTCGTGAACCCTAAGAATATCAGAGCCTGAAGCAATAGCCGCACAGCAAGCCGCCGCCGTTCCCCAGACCCGTTGCTTGGGGTCAGGTTGGTTAAGAATGCGACCGATAAAACTTTTGCGAGACACTCCGACTAAAATTGGCACACCGAGGTAACGAAAGGCAGAAAGTTGCTGTAGCAGTTGTACATTTTGCTCGGCGGTTTTGGCGAACCCAATACCCGGATCAATGATTAGGCGCGATCGCACAATTCCTGCATTGATAGCCGCCCGAATTTGACCCTCTAGAAACTGGTAGATTTCGTCGATGAGATTGTGATAATCGGTCAGTTTTTGCATCGTTTGGGGGGTTCCCCGGATATGCATCAAAATGATTGGCACTCTCAATTGAGCAACCACAGGAAACATATCCGGGTCAAACGTACCACCGGAAATATCATTGACCATATCCGCACCCACCGCCACAGCTTCTTTCGCGACAGAGGCTCTGGTGGTATCCACGGAGATAGGAACAGACAGCGAGGAACGCACCGCCTTGATCACAGGTAGTACACGCTGGAGTTCTGCGGCTTCCGAAACCTCCTCAGACCCCGGTCGCGTTGATTGTCCGCCAATGTCGAGAATATCCACACCAGCATCTACCAGCCGCTGAGCTTGTGTCAAAGCCGCCTCTGGGGTATTAAACTCCCCCCCATCACTAAAGCTATCCGGCGTCACATTCAAAACGCCCATGAGATAGGTGCGTTCTCCCCAGCAGAAAGAACGATCTCGGATGGTTAGTTGTCCTTTGTCATTCGTCATTTATCCTTTGTCATACTCAAGGAAGCGAGAAGCTAGCTACCTCATTTATCCGTTTTTTCAACAAATGACCGATAAACCTCAAGCCAAGAGCAAGTTAAGCGACGTGGTTTCAACCCGTCGCTGAACAACCTCTTAGAATCCACGTTTTTCAGGGTGGTCAATGATAATTGACTATTCGGGCAAATCCCCCCGGCTCTAGACTAGCTCCCCCAACTAACACCCCATCAATTTCAGGTTGCGCCATAATTTGATCAATATTCCCAGGCTTGACCGAACCCCCGTATTGAATAGGCACATCGGCGACTTTTAGTTGAGAGCGAATCAAACCCATGATCCGATTGGCTTCTGCGGCTTCACAGGTATCTCCTGTACCAATTGCCCAGATCGGTTCATAGGCGATCACGAGTTGCTGCTGATCCACATCCACCAAGCCTTCTATGAGTTGCTTGCTGATGTGAGATTCTGTTTCTCCAGCATCTCGTTGTTGCTTCGTTTCACCGACACAAAGGATGGGAATTAACCCATGACGCTGGGCGGCGAGGAGGCGTTGGTTTACGGTTTCGTCCGTTTCACCAAAGTACTGACGCCGTTCACTGTGACCAACTATGACATAACGTAAGCCGAGTTCGGTCAACATCGCTCCAGAAATTTCACCGGTGAAGGCGCCTTCATCAGCCCAGTGGATATTCTGCGCCCCTAGCTGCACACGGCTATTGTGCAGATTTTTGGACATGACTCCCAAGTCTGTAAAGGGAACACACAGAACAACTTCCCGCTCTGGGGGTGTTTGCTCCAGCTTGGGCATAAAGTCTTGTAAAAACTCAGAGGATTCCCTTTGAGTCTTGTACATTTTCCAGTTACCGGCAATGACTATTTTTCGCACAGCTTAAATAAAATCGTCTCAAACTTGATGCATCCTTCAGTTTATAGCCTTGAGGCGCAATTGACAGAGCCAAGTTAGCTGTTTGAGATCACCAATCCTTGTCTAACTCCTACTGCATCAATGGTCTAGCGATCGCGCTGTGGCAAACTGAAAGCAGCACAGAAATATTTACGAGACGTGCCATGGCGCGTCTGTTGGCGCGTCTGGAAGGGGGTAGGGAAGGGTTTTACCAATAATGTTCGTCGATATCTGATAACTTGACTAAACCCGCCCTTTTAAGCCGGGGAAGTAGGAGGAATAATGAGAAAAATGTTTGGCTGGGCTTTTGTGGGATTGGTAATTTCTGGCGGTTTTAGGTCAGATCTTGCCTTTCAAGCTCAGGAGTATCATCCTATCCCCGTTAGTCAAGCGACAAATCGTTCTAAAGATACTCCTGGAGGCGGGGAAGCTTGTAGAGACGCAGCCTGCGACCTTTTGGAAGTAGAGGACGAGGAACTTATAAAGTATTCTTACTTGTCACGGGATGTGGAAAACCTCTCTGCAAACTTCTCTCCTGGTAGGAGAGAGGCTTTGGTTTTTCCCCCTTCCCAGACATTATTGACCGATACCCAAAATGTCACCGTCTCTGAATCAATGAGTTCTGCAACTGATGAGATCGAACAGTTTCAACAGGTCATGGAATGGGCAATTTTCCAAAACCTGCATGAGCAATCCCTGGCTGATATTATACAGGCGATCGCACACCAGTTTGTGGGGACACCCTATAAGGCAGGCTTATTAGACCAGTCAGCAGAAGAAACCTTGGTGGTGACGCTTCAGGAATTTGACTGTGTGCTATTTGTGGAAACAGTACTCGCGATCGCACGAACTATAGCGCGACAGGATTATTCCTATCCCACCTTAGTCACTCATATTCAGGATCAGCGTTACCAAAATGGTCAACTCCATGGCTATTGTAGCCGTTTGCATTATTTCTCAGCCTGGATTCATGACAACCAGAAACGGGGAACAGTCACAAATATTACCCAGGCGTTGGGAGGAATCCCGTTAAATAAGCGGCTTAATTTTATGAGTACCCACCGACACCGTTATCCCCAACTCGTGAATAATCAGGCAAATTACGACTGTATTCTAGAGATGGAAGCTCAGCTCAATGCTGTCTCCTTAGAATATATTCCCACCGATCAGGTTCACCACAGCTATAATCAGTTACAATCTGGAGATATTATCGGCATCGCCACGAATATTGCTGGATTAGATGTTACCCATACCGGATTCATTGATCGCCAGTCAGATGGTGGAATTCGTTTGATTCATGCCTCACCGGCTGGAGCCGTGACGATTTCCTCAGACTTACAGCAGTATGTGGGCAATATCAAGAACGCGATCGGTATTTTAGTCGTTCGTCCGAATGATTTGCGTTAGTGAGTGAGCCAACCTCTCCCTAGGATGAATATCAGGGATTCTCAAAGGATACTTCGAGACGGATTAAAGTACCGCCCCTGCGTGTCTTCTTAGAAAGCTTTTCCCCTTATTAAATAAGGTATTACTTTTGTGGATATCTACATTCTTGCCTTGTTGCTTATTGGCTCACTGCTCCTTTTGGTCACAATGGGTTCAGGCTGGATTAAGCGATTACCTCTTTCTTACGCTCTCATTTACTTAGTTGTTGGAATTTTTCTCGGTCCCCATGGAGTTGATCTGATTCAACTTCAGCTCCAAACCGAATTTTTGGAGCGCGTCACAGAATTTGTTGTAATTGTCTCTCTGTTTAGTTGCGGCTTAAAAATGAATCGCCCTCTGAGAATAGGAGCTTGGAATTCAACAATTCGGCTCATCGCTTTTCTCATGCCGATTTCAATTTCTGCCATAGCAGTAATTAGCCATTGGTTGTTGAGCCTGAACTGGGGAGCCGCTGTTTTGTTGGGGGCAATTCTCGCACCAACTGACCCGGTATTGGCATCAGAAGTCCAATTGGCACATATAGGAGATAGAGATGAGTTGCGATTTGGTCTGACTTCTGAAGGGGGATTGAACGATGCGTTAGCCTTTCCTTTTGTCTATTTTGGGATTTATTGGTTAGAAAACGACAATTGGCAAGTTTGGTTAAAGCAATGGATTCTTGTTGATTTAATTTGGGCGATCGCGGCTGGAATTGGTATGGGTATTTTGGTCGGCAAGGGAGTCATGAAAATTAATCAGCAGCTCCAAAGATTTCGACCCATTGATGTGTTAATGGAGGACTTCCTTGGTCTCAGTATTATTTTAATAACCTATGCGCTGACCGAACTCATTAACGGTTACGGATTTTTAGCGGTATTCGTTGCTGGGTTAATGGTACAGCGGATTTCTCATAATCATAATCGGCGAATTTCTCAACTGGAATTCACCGAACAACTTGAAAAATTGATGGAAGTGGGAACTATTCTCCTATTAGGTTCCCTCCTGCGAATTGAGCCAATTTTAGAATTCGGTGGCGAAGCCCTTCTCATCGCCGGGTTATTAATTTTTGTCATCCGACCTTTAGGCGCTTGGATTAGCACTACCAACTTAGGTTTTGCCAAGTCACCTCGCTCACGCTTTCACCCAGCAACCCGCTGGTTATTTGGTTGGTTTGGCGTTCGAGGAGTCGGCTCTCTCTACTATCTTTCCTATGCTCTTGGCAAGAGTTTAGAGGGAGAATTGGGTGCCAGAATTGCTTGGATAACGTCCATAACTGTTGTACTATCTATCATCATACATGGAATTAGTGCGACTCCTTTAATGAAGTGGTACGAGAAAACTGATCAGGAAAGAAGTTAAAATTTCTGACTGAATAATAGCCCAATTATGTACCCGATTTAGTTTTTAATAGAACTCACGGCGTCCATCTTCTCTAGATGCAATCGCAAGTTTTGAAACCTTAGAGCATCTTGTTGATCCGGCTTGTGCTCTGTCCAAATTTTCTCACTTGTTAAAACCAGGTGGCTTTCTCATTTGCTCGGTTCCGAATGTTTTATATGAACCGCGTGATGAAGCGGGATTACCCACGAATTCTTATCATAAGCAACTTTTTAGCTATAAATCGCTGTGTGATTTACTTGATAAAAATGGGTTGAGGATCAATTACCGAGTCGGTCAAGCCTGGTCAAACATTTTGTTTAAGCGAGAGTCTCAACTTTTAAAGCATCGAGCGATTCGACAGCGCATTGGAGATTATTCCAGCTTACATTCCCCGGAAATGGTTCGCCACCTTTCCTACCTCCTGGCTTATCCAACAGTCGAGGATATAGATGGTTCCTACTCATTGATTATCGTGGGACAAAAGGTTATGTAGCGGCAAGGAAGTAGGTAAAAAAATCAACATTACTGGTCTAGAGTAAACCTAGCATCAGTTTCCGGTACAATTTTAGCGGTTTGTTCTTGTACGGTCTTGCCCACCTGAACTCCTAGATGGGACAATGCCCCGTGTGCCCTATTCTGCTTATGGGATAGCCAATACATCCAACAAAGCTACCCTAGAAAGGGTTCTAATCCAGGGTGGCAAACTTGTGAGTATTGAACGTAGACTGGTTAAGCATAGCCGCCTAATTGCGGCTTCTCCCATTTACTATGGCTGGGTAGTATTAATCGCTGGCACCTTGGGAATGCTGATGACAACACCGGGTCAAACGGTGGGAGTTTCTGTGTTCCTTGACAAAATTATCGCTGAACTGGGTCTTTCTCGCTCAGTCGTTTCATTGCTATATATGCTGGGAACGTTGACAGGCTCGTTTTCTTTGCCGTTTATCGGACGGTTTATTGACCGCAAGGGACCACGAACAGCAGTGGCTGCGATCGCATCTCTATTTGCCCTAGCCTGTGTGGGGATGGGATTGGTGCAAGGTCTAGTTACTCTAGGATTAGGCTTTATCGCTATTCGCGGTTTAGGACAGGGTTCACTCGGATTAGTCAGTACCAATGTGATCAATCTCTGGTTTGTTCGGCGTCGCGGTTTCGCCCTGAGTTTATCAGGAATTGGCTTTGCGATCGGGATTGGAGCTTTTCCCCTATTGATTGAGTTTCTGATTACTCAGTGGGGTTGGCGAGTCGCTTATATGATTCTCGGCGCACTTGTCGCCGTTACGATTCTCCCCATCGGTGCTCTTGTTTACCGCGAACAACCGGAACGCTATGGTTTACAACCCGATGGCAGGGTAAAAGTCACTCAAACCCAACTATCGGAGGAAGTTAATTACACGCTAGACGCAGCAAGGCGTACCTTCACCTTTTGGTTGTTTTCTTTAGGGAATTTCTGCATAGCGGCATTAGGAACGGGATTAATTTTCCATCATTACTCGATTATGGCGGCTTCAGGTATCGATCGCTCTGTTGCTGCGGTTGTATTTATTCCCTTTGGCTTGGTCACAGCCGCTTCCAATTTTATCACCGGAATCATGATGGATCGGGTTTCGCCGCGCTTTCTCCTCAGTGCCATGCTTGTGCTTTTATGCATTGCCTTATTGATGGCAGCACGAGTGACAGGTTCTGACTTGATGCTGGCTTACGGCAGTTTGCTGGGTTTAATGCAGGGGATGAATGGAGTTATTCAATCTGGAGTTTATGCCTATTATTTTGGGCGATCGCATCTGGGGTCGATTAGTGGTTTGGCAACGACTATCGCTGTCGCGGGTACGGCTTTTGGTCCGGTGTTATTTGCTCTTGGGTTTGAGCAATTTGGCAGTTATGCACCCGTTTTGGGATTAGCCATCGTAGTGCCTTTCGCGATCGCATTAACTGCACTTTGGGTTGAGATAGCACAGAAAACAAGTTCAGCCGCCTGAAAAAAGTTAGAGTAAAAGTGGCTCTCCCGTACTTGTGGTGGAAAAGCCTATATTGATGAATTGACATTATTTGTATTCCTAAATAAAGGTTTACCCGAACCGGAAGTCAGCTAAGAATATAGCCCCGTTCAGCCGACAGAAGGAAAAGATTTGTCAGTTCCATCGTAACTATACTCTTGCTTTTCTCGAACTAAAGCCAAACCTTCTTGCAATGCAGTCAGGCGATCACCCATCCAGTGCTGTCCGGGAATTAAACCGGCAATACCTAAGGTTTCTAAGCGACGTTTTACTTTCCCGGTTGCGCCAACCACGATCACCTCTCGTCCGGCATCAATCGCCTCTTGAATGGCATTCTCGATTGCCAAAGAAGATGTTACTCCCAGGATAGGAACGTCACCTAAATCGACAATCAAAACATCATAGTTAGCAATCGCACTATGTTCTCTGGAAATAGCTTTTGCCACACCAAAAATCATCGGACCACTCAGATGGAACAGTAAAACTCGCCCGTTCGCTAAATCTAAAAATTGCTTTTCTTCCTCGGTCAGGACAATTTGATCATCAGCGTCAGTAATTGCTTTAACCGAATCAGATTGAAGTTGCTCAAGACGTTCAATCGTCAAGATATTCGCGATGAATACCCCAACAGCTACAGCTACCATTAAATCTACAAACACCGTTAGCAGCACCACACTGTAGACAATTCCGGCTGCCTTCCAAGAGATTTTGTGAACCCGTTTGAGAAAGCCCCAATCAATAATATTGATTCCTACTTTTAAAACAATCCCAGCTAAGACAGCCAGGGGAATCACAGACGTTAAGGGAGCAGCCCACAATACGACGATTAAAAGCACTAAAGCACGGCTAATACCCGATAATGCAGTGCGTCCACCGGCTTGGATATTAACTACAGTAGCCGTTGTCGCTCCAGAACCAGCAATCCCACCAGATAAGCCAGTAATTAAATTAGCCACACCTTGACCAATTAATTCTTTGTTGGATTTGTGTGTGGTTCGAGTGAGACTGTCAGACACCAGGCAAGTTAACAGGCAATCGATGGAACCCACCATGCCCAACACCATTGCATTAACAAACATTAACCTCAAATTTGCCGGTGAAAAAGTAGGCATTTGGAATTGAGGCAAACCGGGAGTAATTTCTCCAATCGTGGCAATCGTGCGAATCTCAAAACCACTCAATAAAGTTAGAGAAATTGCCGTACCAATGACTAAAGCGACGAGTTGTGGTGGAACAACCTTTTTAAGTCGAGCAGGGTACAAGAAAAGAATGGCTAAGGTTATTGCCCCTAAAATAGTTTCCCAAGGATTGATATTAGCGATTAAGGTCGGTAAATTCTGAATGACGCCAAGGACACCCCCTTTAGGAGTTTGTTGTCCTATAAAAGGAGCGATTTGCAGAAAAATTAGAATGACCCCAATTCCCGTCATAAATCCGGAAATCACGTTATAGGGCAACATCGTAATATATCGCCCCAATCGCAATACCCCAAAGAGGATTTGAAAGACTCCTGCCATCATGATGACGGTAAATGCCATTGCCAGACCAGTTTCAGCAGGATTATTAGCAGTTAGTTCGGCAATGACGGCGGTGACAATGACTGTCATGGGGCCTGTTGGCTCAGAAATTAGGCTCGGTGTACCGCCAAATAAAGCCGCAAAAAATCCGACTAATATTGCCCCCCATAAACCGGCAGAAGCACCGGCTCCAGAAGCGATACCAAACGCTAATGCCATCGGTAAGGCAACAACCGCCGCCGTTAACCCCCCAAGAATATCTCCTTGTACGTTACGGAAATGGATTTGATTGGTTATGTTCACGAGAATTTTTCCTCCATTTAAAAATCAAGCTGAATTTATAGACGTTGAGTTAACGAAATAGCAATACAGGAATATTGCTACTTCTCAGCAGTTGGGCAGTGATACTACCAATGACTAAATGCCGAATGCGGCTATGCCCGTAAGCGCCCATTAGTAAAAGACTGATATTTTGCTCGGTAACATAGTGAGCAATAGCTTTTTCTGGTTCACCTGCTATCAAGCTAAAAACTGGCTGAAATCCTCCTGTATACAACCATTCTTGAGCCTCATTCAGTGTGACCATTGCTGTTTGATCTGAGTTGCTTTTAGCCACCGTCAGCAGATGTATCTCTAAACTTTGAAAGACAGGAGAATCTCCTAAAAATTGCAGGATTTTTTTCCCACTTAGACTACCGTCATAGGCAACCAAAATGCGCTCAATCGGTTTAAATTCGCGGGGAGTAACTAAGCATGGCTTACTACTACTACGAATAATTCGATCTATATTGGCTCCTAAATGTCCCGATGCAAACTCTGCGGCTTCTCCCCGTTTACCTAAAACAATTAAGTCGGAATTTTCTTCAAATTCATGAAAGCAATCTACCAAAAATCCTATTTTGTTGGTTAAATTAAACTTTTCTACACCCTCAGCCTTGAGAAATTTAGCTGCATTTTGTAAAATCAACCTTGCCCGTTGATTATTCAGCTTTGCTTTTTCATGTTCTAAATTAACCAACTCATTCAGTAGTTGTTCTGAAGCACCAAGTCCAATACTACCGCTCAAGTTTCCAGTAGACGCTACTTTTTGACTGCGAATATCAGTAACAAATAAAACATTGATTTGGGCATTGAATTTGGTAGCAAACCAAGCTCCATATTTATAAACATTTTCAGCAAAAGATGAGCCATCGGTACAAAGCAAAATAGTTTTCATTATGGTTTTATCCCCTAAAAGTAAGAGGGTTAAAAGGCAAAATTTTACTGTTTTTTCAGGGTATCGGAGTTTTGATAAATTCCCAATTTATTCAGCAAGGTAGCACTAGCGTCATTCAGTCCAATTAGCTCCACTTCTACTCCATTGCGGCGAAATTTAAGTACCGCTTTATCGAGTACCTCCACTGCCCCCTGATCCCACAGGTGAGCATAGGTTAAATCAATGGTGACGCGCTCGACTAGTTCTGTAAAATCAAAAGACTCTAGAAATTCATCTCTGGATAAAAAGAAAATTTGTCCAGCTACTTTATAAATGCAATGAGAGCCATCGTCACTCAGCACTTTATCCACAAAGACTAACTGGGCAATCTTGCGAGAGAAGAATACGGTACTCATGACGATACCTGTCACCACGCCGAGGGCAAAATTACGGGTGAAAATTGTCACAAACATCGTCGTTAACATAACAGCGGTTTCAGTGCGGGGGATGCGCGGGATATTTTTGAAGGATGACCAGCGAAATGTACCGATTGACACCATGATCATCACGGCGACTAGAGTTGCCATCGGCATTTGCTTAACCCAATCTTGTAAAAACAATATGGCAACTAACAGGAAAACCCCAGACGCAAGAGTTGATAGTCTTCCCCGTCCGCCAGACTGCACATTAATCACCGATTGTCCAATCATTCCACACCCCGCCATACCCCCAAAGAAGGCTGTAACCATATTGGCGATGCCTTGTCCTTTGGCTTCTTGGTTTTTATCACTGGGGGTATCGGTGAGTTCATCCACCAGTGAAGCCGTGAGAAATGACGCCAACAAACCTACGATCGCTAAAGTCACCGAATAGGGCAAAATAATCCTGAGTGTCTCTAGAGTTAACGGGACTTGGGGCAGGGCAAAACTGGGTAGCGCAGTGGGTAACTCTCCCATATCCCCAACCGTGGGAACATCGAGCTTTAGTGCGATCGCGGCTATCGTCATCACCGCCAGTGCCACCAAGGGAGAAGGCACTGCTTTGGTAAAGCGAGGCAGAATGTAAATAATTGCCAAGGAAAGGATAGTCAGCACATATACAGTCGGCGGCACATTCGTCAGTTGGGGCAACTGGGCGAGGAAAATTAACACCGCCAACGCATTGATATAGCCAATCATCACCGCCCTAGGAATAAATCTCATTTGGCGGCTCAGTTTTACCACCCCAAACAGAACTTGAAAGACCCCTGTTAACAAGGTTGCCGCTAATAGATACTGCAAGCCATGATCTTTAACTAAATCAATCATCAGCAGCGCCATCGCTCCTGTGGCGGCAGAAATTGAACCGGGTCTACCTCCTAAAAACGCCGTCATGACCGCAATAATAAACGAGGCGTAAAGCCCGACTTTGGGATCTACCCCGGCAATGATCGAAAAGGCGATCGCTTCCGGAATCAGAGCAAGCCCCACAACTGCTCCTGCCATAATGTCGCGCTGAGTGTTAAAAAACCACTCTCGCCTCAGAATTGCCCTGTTCAAGTTTCCTCCTAAATGTAGCTGTCCGAAAAAAAGCAAGACTCTTGACGCACTGCGTTTGGGCCCACCCATCATGCGATCGCGAGAGAAACAAGTACGATAAGGAGAAAATAAGCTGTTGCTAGCGCTTTAATTTAGAGACTTAAAGAGCGCACTGCACTAGCTAAATGCTATGTATTGGTGAAAACTCACAGCTTGCACCAGTGGCAACAATCCGCCAGTGGTTTTAACCACTGTCTCATAGCTTAAGTCGTCTAAAGACGACTGGATAAGAGTTTTAGTCTACTTAAGCCGTAACGCCGGAGCTTTAACTCTGGGCGGGTGAGAGCAGCTTCCTGAGAACGGTGCAAGAGCTCAGTTAACTCACTGACTGCAACGAGAACCAATCCAACTCAGACCAGCATTTACTCGCCAAGCTTTGTACTGGTGGATGAGAGCAACTTTTCGTCACAGTAAAACTTTAGTTCCACGCTAGGGTGGACAATTCCAAATACTTAGGGCTACTGAAGAACTCACTTTTTGCAGCATTACTTGCATCTGTTGCTGATGAATACCCACAAGGAAACTTATGGTTTGAAGTCAGCATATCACGACAAGTTTACAAGTTGCAATAAAAATATAATTTTCTCTTTGTCGCAGAAGTTGTGGGGCTTCTTGCGAATTCAGCTAAATCTCACCAACTCTAGCCACAATTGCCGCGATCGCATAAACTCTTCATCACTAACCACTCGAATCCCAGCTTGGCGCACAGATGCAAGATCGGGAGCGGGTAGATCGGTCACTAGACCTGCACCTCCATCTACCCATAGGGCTGTCCACAGCGCATCAAGGAGCGATAAAAGCACCAAGAGCAGTCCGAGAATAAACAGTAGAACGTTCACCGCAGTCTTAAATAATTCAACATTGAGATTCTGTACTGCGATATCTTTGCATGCAGAGCAGTTTACCGAACCTAACTAAAGGCATAAACTTAGAGGCTAGAGCCTTTGGGACGTAGTCTTTCCATGATTCTGGCTTCTGGATGTAACGGAGGTTACTGATTTGAGTCGGACTGAAAAGCTCCAAACAGTATTGGTCATTACAGCTATCTTTATTGGGCTAGCGTTAGGCCAAATATCTTGGTTCTCTGAAAATGCCGTTCATTTAATTGTCCCGGCTCTGATGGTGATGCTCTATGGAGTATTTCTGAATATTCCATTTAATCGCTTAGCGAATGCGTTTCAAAACTATAAAGTGACAGGGCTAAGTTTAGGAATAAACTTTCTCTGGACACCCGTTTTTGCTTGGGGACTTGGAGCAATTTTCTTAAGAGACACTCCCGATCTATGGGTAGGACTGATTATGCTGATGGTTACACCCTGTACAGATTGGTATCTTATCTTTACTAGCCTTGCTCAAGGCGATGTTGCGCTTGCCACTGCTCTACTGCCCTGGAATCTGCTCTTGCAAGTCATTCTCTTACCCGTTTATCTCTTGATATTTACTGGAAGCCTGATAGATATTGATGCAGCGATTCTGCTTGAAAGTGTGGTGTTGGTTTTAGTTGTGCCGATGCTTTTGGCATTTATCTCAAAGCGTCTAATCAAACCGCAAAATCGTATTTTGCACCGCTTGATACTAAAAATTGCTGCTAATCAATGGCTATTTCTTTGTGTGGCGATCGCTGCCATGTTTGCCTCACAAGGAGAGATTTTGATTGAACAACCAGAGTTACTATTAAAAATGCTGCTCCCGGTCTTAATATTCTTCGTTATCAACTTCTGGCTAGGTCAAATCATTGGGCGTTTAGCTCACTTTAGCTATGAAGAAGTGGCTTGCTTTAATTGCACAACCCTTGCCCGGAATTCACCCATTGCCTTAGCGATCGCCACTTCTACTTTTGGAGAACGTCCCTTAATTGCCCTTGCCTTAGTCATCGGACCTCTGATTGAACTCCCCGTGATGGTTTTAGTTTCTCAGTCATTACTGCGACTACGTCATCAAAAGGGACGCTTTTAGTTGCGAAATCCTCTTAACCTTGAAGTAGAATATAGGGTTTATAGTGGATTTAAAGGTTAAAACTAAGCGTCGAAGACTAGGTAAATGTGTAGTTAAAAAAAAGATTAGTATTTTCACTTTTTTCTCAAGCCCTCACCGGACAAATTTAAACATTAGCTGCTCAGGGGCAACTGTCATTGTTTTGGATACCTGATAACCTTGGGTAAGGTAAATTTTGGCGAGCAAAGGCTTGCTTGGCACGGCGAATCAGATCGGTTTTATAGATAAATTCATCGCGGGCATCCATTGGGTAAGACCGCAGCTTGAACTGAGTACCCCAGAGTTGTTCTTGCATAACAACTAAAATGGGGAGCTTTAGCTGCGTATATTTGCTACTGTAAGCTGCCTGGTACAGAATCTGGATGACTTGTTCAGCATCTACAGTATGAGCAAAATAAAAGTTAGTGAGAACCTGAGCTTCTAGCTGTCCGCTGTTGGCATTGGAGACAGCTTCAGTCCAGATTTTGTTGTGGGGAATAGAGACAATGTTGTCGTCAGGAGTCTGGATTCGAATTTCACGCAAACCATAGTCCACCACTTCACCGTAATGATCTTCAATTTGAATGCGATCGCCCACTCGATAGGTAGCTTCAAACAGTGCAACTACTCCTGCAATAATTGAACTCACGTAATCCTTAAAAGCAAATCCTAGGGCAATAGCGATCGTGCCTGTCAATGCGAGGAGGTTCTCCTGAGACAAGTTCAGAAACAGATTCAGGAGATAGGAAACCGTTAGGATCAAAATCAACCCTTTCAAAAAGGGCAAAGATTGTTTGATCAATAATCGAAAGCGGCGGGGAACTCGTTCTGAAATCCAGCTAGTGAGCGACTGAATGACAAATATGCTCCCATAAGCGATCAAAATAACGACGAGAGAACGAAAAATTTTTTGCAGCGTAATATTAGCAAGAACTCGTTGCGGTAAAATTTCCGATGCCTCGATTTGTGCCAACAACGCCGGCATTGTCTGAACAAAACTGATCAATTCAAAACCCGATAAACTCATGGTTAATCCTCGCCAACAAAAAAGTTATTATTCGTCAATTCAATCTTCAGCTTGGCATAATGGGCAGCACGTACTGATAGCATGCCATTGCTGCTAGCTAGTACCCCGGCTCGCAATAACCCCTGAATCTGAGCTTGGATTTGGCTTTCTGCTTCACCCAAGCTCAGGGCAAGATGGGTATGGCTCATTTGCCCATGAATTAGCAACGAATGAAGTAAATAGCGGTCAATCCCCGTTAATGATGGCAAACTAGGCAATGTGGGTGTAGTTTGACGTAAGGTAAAACGGGTTTTGTTGGTTGTCGCTGTCTCGCTCAAGTTCAATTGAGATAAATTACCATCCTCTAGTTGATCGCGCTCGATTCGTAAGCTATTTAGCCATACGCCAACGGCAATACTACTGACACCAGAGGATTGACTGGCAAGAGTCCTCCAATATGCCTGACCAAGATTATCTTCTGAGTCTTCTATCGCCTCTGGTTCAACTATCGTTTTGGCAATCGGGTTTAACCAGGTTTGAATCATCGCTCCATCTAGTTCCGGTAACGGTTTCACCTCGCTAAAATAGGCGCTAATCTGGCACACAAAATCCAGAAAATCCCAAGCCCAATGGTTACAGCCTATAACCCAAAAGCAATTGCGATTATGAATGATCATGTCTCGTAAGTATTCAATGCTATTCCAACCCCCAATACAGCGCAGAAAACATTGCTCCAGACAGGGAATCATCACCAATGTTTTTCGATCATCCAGGGAGTCTGCCTCAAGTAGACCGTCAGTATCCTTAGGGTTTTTAACATCAATCTGTGGGTAGGCTTGCAGGGCTTGCTGAATTTGTTGAGACATGATTAATGGATCATGAGGGCGCATTCGGTAAGGTAGAGGTGTGAATACCTCTACGGGGGGATTGTGCCAGGTTTGCAGACTATCGCTCAAAATTTTGGCAATTGGTTCTACGGGGCTGCCCAAAATGATCAAACTATTGGCGGCATCCAGGTGACGTTGCCAGTTTTCAACCCCATCGGTGATCGCCTCTTGCACTGTGGTTTGATAGACCTGACAACAGGGGAGTGCCTGGATTTTTTGCTCCAGTTGAGTCTGAATCCCATCGGGCAACTCAACCTCTTCATCCTCGATTGCTACTGCTGCTTGCGCCTGGGTAAACCACGACTGGAACTTTTGCCAAATTGAGTGAACTAAAGAATGAGTCATCAGGTTTCTCCAGATGATTCATAAGAAGGCTGTTTCATTAACAATACTGCTATAAGTTTTTGAGAAGCTTTAATTAGTGTAAATTCAAAAGGCGGCGGCGGCAAGTTGGCATTTCAGATTTATGTCTTTTGCTAGATTCGGTAAATTGCGCTTCAGGCAAAAATACACCGGAATGAAGTCTTAATCCCCGTCGCGGCGGCTGGGAGATTGCGGCTGCTTTTACAACGCTTAGCGGGATGTTTATGATTACGATGGTGGTTAGTTTCTTACTGTCTGTGATTGGAGGCGTGACGACTAAGCAATAACTTTATGTGCTAATACAGAGGAAGATACAACTATGCGTATCACTGATTAAGCCGAACCCGGATCGCTAACGTCAAACTATCATACCCACGATGCGACCTGACTTACAGGGACTAGAAATTACCCAAGGAGAACTCAAACATTTGAGTGGAGTAAGCGTTCATACCCTCCTGAAACCCCCAACTCTGCCCAAATTTATCGCAGAGATTGCTAAAACCATTTTGATTATTCTGCTGATTAGTTTAACTGGGTTTGTGCTGATCCAGGTTTTTCCAGAACATTTTACGTTATTAATTTCTGTCCATTCCACTCTTGCCATTACTTTATTCTTAAACGATATTCGCAAAATTGCCATTAGCCGCAAATGTCGCAATTTAGTCAGACTGTTTGAAGATGTCCACCGATTTAATCGGGTGATTAAAGCGATTGATATTAATGATAAAATTGAAGCCGTCGGCAATCCTGGTGTAAGCTTAAAAAATCGAGGACAAGTCATTCAGGCACTTCGGCTAACCCGTGACGATATTATTCGAGCCTTGAAAACGGAACGAATTTTGAGAGAAAATGCCCGATTTATCAAATACAATTCTGAACTATTTGATAATAATCTCATGGCATTGACAGCTTTACAAGTTAGCGATCAAGCTACGGAACATGGACGTTTACTTAATGAAGCGTTACAGATTGTTGTGGATGTGCGACAGGAAATGAAAGCGTTACAAAATCGGCACTTATAAACATAAAATTTTGAATTCCTCGTTTCCATTTCCTTGGCGAATGACGAATGACTAAGACTTTTTCAAAGCATACCCTAGTAACCAAAACAATAATATAGCAATGAGCGCGATAGCTGTGGGTATAGGCGACTTAGAAACAGTAATCACCACACTGATAACTGCAACGAGTAGGAATATTACCTGTAAAATTAATATCAGTGGTCGCTTTCCGATAAAATTGCGACTTTGAAACGCGGCTGGACTTCTCAATTGTAACCACCAGTAGACGAGTTGTAATGATTTATTCACAAATTGATAGCTTAAAAGCCCTTGAAGTTTATTCGCACGTCGCTTTCCTAGAGTAGTAATCATAATATCTCGCAGGATTAAAGCCGCACGAGTAGCAAGATTTGCCAGCACAATTCCGGGAATATCTTTTAAAATAGTTTCTTTACCAATCCGGTATTGATTGCGAAAGAAGTCTTCTTTGGCTTGAGGCGAAAACCTCCCAATAGCATCTTTGGCTAATTTTCCCGCTGCTAAAGTATTCACCGTTTTCTCAAAATAACCGGGAACGGGTTGATAGCTTGGTGGTTCATCACCGAGTTGAGTCAGCAATCGTTCCACATCATCCGGATCAGTCGGTTTAACCCGCTGGCGATTCCAGGTTAATTGTTCGCTGATTTCATCTTCAATCACGGTTTCTAAGTCGGTCATTAAAATTGAGCGATGACCTTCTAAAACCAGATCGTCTAAAATGATATGCATCGCTGCATCAGACAGGTTTGGCTCAGCTAATAGGCGAAGATGGGATTTTAGTTTCTGGCGAGTGTTGACTGTGCAATCGGGGAAACAGTCTTGAATGAGTTGTTCGATGTATTCATCTTCTGTACATCCTTCTTTGTAGGTTTGTCGCGCCAAAAAACGTGAAAAATTTTGCACCGATTCACGGGTAACTAAGGCTTCAACAATGCGATTGAGTCCATCCAATCGCCCCCACAACATATCATTGGAACGCCAGGATTTCTTAAAAAATCCGCCAAAAGCTCGAAAGGTATCCCCCGCTAATTTATCATCTAAGGTTTTCCCCTTACCTAAACCTAGCTGAGCATCATCTGGACTAAAGCGGATTGTCTCAATGATATCTTTTTCGGAAAGATTGGTTAAATATTCAAAGGGATAAAGTACCCGATCTAAGTGACAGAAATTTTGATAACGATTGATAATATCGTCACAATGAATGAGGTTACTATTTTTAATTAATGTTTCTGATGCCTGATCAATTTGATAGAGAATGGAGCAAAAGAGTTCACTACAGTTGTCCGACTCGCTATCCTGATATTTTTGAGCCAACCAAATACGATTAAGGAGTGATGGGTCATTATCGAGTTGGCTAATTTTTTGCTGGAATTGTTCAATAATACTGGAAATCTGTTTTTGCGGTAACCAGTCCCTCGGTTTTTCTTGAAGCTGGTCTAATTCTAATTCTAACTGTTCTGCAGCGGTGGGTAATGTCTTAAAAAAGTTGGCGGGAACGAACTCCAGGCGATTTTGGTCTAAGCCGGATGGGGAGAGGTCATCTAAACCATCCGCATCCAAGAAGAAGCGGTGCAAACGCAAGAGGCGATCATAGACTTGCTTGCGCCACTGTTGTTGAAATTCCGAATCCGAATTTTCTAAACTTTCCTCTAGTAAACTGTAGAAGGATTCACTAACTTGAGGATGACTGAGTAATGTATCTAAACTAAAGCGAATAACTTCTAGCAGTTTAAGTTGTCGATTTAAACGACTGACAAGTAATCGCTGCTTATTATATTCAACGATATCGCTTGTTTCATCGAGATGTTTAAAGAGCTTATCAATAATATAGAAATGCTTCCTCAAGGCATAGTCTATATCAAGATTACGAATTTGCTGACTGGCTTGTTGAAGAATTATGTCTTTATCTTGACGGTCTGTCTGGCTAGTGATACCCGCTATTAGCTGTTGTCCTGTTTTATCTAAAATGACTTTTTTATCCTCCCCTGAAGCCGTGGTTTGCTCTCGATCCATGCGTAAAATCAGGGGGAGGATGCGATCGCGTAAACCAATCAGGCGACTGCGGAGGTAAATCTCTTCATTAACGGTAATTTCGTTAGCTGTGCCCGGTTGGGCTGGGTCTTTTGTTTCTACACTGGCGAGTAAGCTATTATAGCGGTAGATTTTATCATTTTGGGCTTGGATTAACTCCAAATCGTTGCTAATGCTTTCATAAGTGGGGAGTCCGACTAACGCATCCTGAAGCACTTCCCAGGTGGTGGGTTTCTCCATGGCATTAAATTTGGGATTCCCCAAGAAGCGATCGGGATTGGGGTCGATATAAATCAGCTTGCGATCGACGGGACGGTTAGCGGTGCGAAAATAGATATCTTTAATCGTGTAACTAAACGGGCGATTATCCAACACTCCACCATCAATAAAATGGAGTTGATAACCCTCTTTTGGTCGTTGTTCGGGTAAGTCACGATTCTCCAATTGTCCCCATTGGATCAGTCGCTGATCGACATCATTTGTATCTTCCTTTAAACCCACATTAACCGATGGAAAAGCCACGGGAAAGCATGAGGTAATTCGACAGAGTTTTGCCAGGGATTGATAGGTTTGTTCCGGAGTCCGACTTAAATCTGCTGGGTCACTATTCGGATTAAAGGGTTCGTAGCGTCCTTGACGATGCTTGAGGCGAAAAATCTGGCGGTGATTTTTGACTTCAATGACTTGACCGGTATCGTCAAATACCTGGGAAATGCGTCCCAGCATATCGGTTCCGGTGACGAATAAATCGAGTTCATTAAACTCAGATACCCACTCTCCCTCTGGCGCATCCGTGCGATTATAAATGCCTTTTTCAAACGCTTCCGCTAGGGCTGTTTGATAATACCCTGCACCATCCAAAACCGACTCCCGTTGGGTTTCCTGGGTTGAGGGGTGATGCATTAATTCGCGGATATTCCCACTCTCACGCCAAATTTGCCCAAATTCTTGAAAGTCAACAACCGCGTCTTTGGTGCTATTGGCAAGGGCGTAACTCAGCAACACGCCATTAATACCGCCGGCTGAGGTTCCGGAGAGGATATCCACAACAATATCCGCATCCGTTAGGGCTTTTATCAGCTTATAGATACCTCTACCCCGTACAGCATTATAGAATTCGCGGCAGATACCATTCATATAAATGGCGAGAGAAACACCACCATAAACGACGAGTCCTAAGCGATGTTCGCGACGAAATTCCGGTTTTGGGAGGGGGTGACTGGGGGTAGACATCCTGCGATCGCGTCTTGAGGTGAGATATCCCCTATTCATAGCACGTTATCGCTGATTGGGGAAGTTCCCCGACAATTGCATCAGCGCGGGTTTTGCCCCGTCGCGCCTATCGGTGCTATCCTCTCCCTAAACCTTCCTCTACCTGAATTAGGGCGGGTTTAGTCACATCTTTTGTGCAACCGAAAAGATAATAGTGAAACCCCCATGAGACGTTATAACGCAACTTGGTATCATAAACAAATCCAGGTTAGCTATCCCCGTTATAACCCAGTCCGCGCAGGCGGACTTTGTTTGTGTAGCAGCGATTTCAATCGCCGTGGCAAAAGGGGGTAATAAAGGCGGATTTGGTATCAATCCCCAAATAAAAAAGAGAGCCACTCTCTCATGCAACTCTCTGGGGTACATCTACTACTCTTATAATCGCCTTGGGGGATTAGGAGTGTCACACTCAGTTTAAGATCAGTAGCACACAGGTAATACTGATCTGTTATTTTTTGCTGAGAGACTATTACAGGCGTTGCACTGACCTTAACCATTAATTGGGCGGTTAAAACCGCAGCTACACAAACTAAACCCGCCTGCGCGGGTTTCCACACCCCTAGTTTTTCATTAGTCCGCGTAGGTGGACTTTGTTTCGTTTGGTTCCGCGATTTCCTTTTCAAGAAGGCTTAAGTTTACTTTGTTATTGATTGCGTTCCTCACGCAAGAACTGCAAATTTTCACAGATAGATAGTGATTGTTAGAGGATGTTCATCTCCCAACAGGCGTTTACTCACCTCTAAGGCTTGCAGATACAAAGGTTCGGCTTCACCATACCTTTTCTGTGATGAGTAGAGTAGAGCCAGATTGTTCAGACTGCATGCCACATCGGGATGGTCATCTCCCAACAGGCTTTTTCTCAACTCCAAGGCTTGCAGATACAAGGGTTCAGCTTCACCATACCTTCCCTGTAATGAGTAGAGTTCAGCCAGATTGTTGAGACTTCTTGCCACATCAGGATGGTCATCACCCAACAGACGTTTTTTCAACTCTAAGGCTTGCAGATACAAAGGTTCGGCTTCACCATACCTTTTCTGTGATGAGTAGAGTAGAGCCAGATTGTTGAGACTTCTTGCTACATCGGGATGGTCATCACCCAGTCGGCGTTTATCTAACTCTAAAGCTTGCAGATACAAAGGTTCAGCTTCACTATACTTTTCCTTTGATAAGTAGAGTCCTGCCAGATTGTTCAGACTGGCTGCTACATCAGGATGGTTATCACTCAGGAGGCGTTTACTCAACTCTAAGGCTTGCAGCAACAAAGATTCGGCTTCACTATACCTTGCCTGTGATTCGTAGAGTAGAGCCAGACTGTTCAGACTTCTTGCCACATCAGGATGGTCATTACCCAGCAGACATTTTCTCAACTCTAAGGCTTGCAGTAACAAAGGTTCGGCTTTTTCATCCCTTCCCTGTGATCTGTAGAGATTACCCAGATTGTTCAGACTGGCTGCTACATCAGGATGGTTATCTCCTAAACGCTCTCTCGTTATCGATAAGTACTGCTCGTACCAGGGTAACGCTTGTCTGTAAAGTCCTTGACCTTGATAAAATCGACCTAAGCCAACAAAAAACCACATTAAAGCCTCATCACTTAACCAATCCTTTTGAGTCGTTGCAGCTTCTGCTAAGTGCGGAATCATTGGGGTAGCTATGACAATATCATCTTTAGTTGGCGTCTCAGGAATCTGCTGTGCTACCCTGACCATTCCCAGACAAAACCGTTGTTTAAGTTCTGATGCTTCCGTTAATTCCTCTAACTTCCCGTTCAAGAATTCCCGAATCAGTTGGTGCAGTTGATAACTCCCTTTATCTACCCGTTCCAATAAACTCCGATTCACCAATTCATCATCTCTAGCATCCTCTAACTCTTCTACATCTTCGTCTAACCAGCATTGTTCCACCCATTTCCAAGGAATGGGAGCCAACGCAAATACACTCAGCAAACCAGCTAACTTTTGAGCCTCTTGACTCAGTTCTTGCCAACTCAACTCAAATGCCGCTTCAACCCCCAATTGTGCGGTCATATCCCCATCTGGATTTTGTAGAGAACGGTGCTTTAACTCCAAACGTTGGCACATTTTCTTTAATGACAAATCAGGCTTACGCTGTAAATAGCGCCCCACTAATTCCAATCCCAAGGGTAAATAGCCTAATTCTTGACACAGACGTTTTGCCTGTTCCGGTTCTGCCTCTATTCGTTCTTGTCCAATCAATGACACTAGCAAAGCAATCGCGGCTTCTTCTGTGAGTACATCTAGATGTATTCGTTCAAAAGATGCCCCTAACCTTTGCCGTCTGGTGGTGATTAATACTTTAAACCGCGATTCCGCAGGTGGGAGATAGGGTTTTATCTGCCGATAATTTCGCACATCATCAAAGATGAATAGGACATCCCCTAAACGCCAATGTCGCCAGCAGTAATCTATTTGTTCTGCTAACTTTAACCCATCGGGTAACTGTAAATCTAATTGAGTTCTGGCAAAACTAACAATCTGAGTTCCAACTACCGCCGCCCCCGCTTGTATCCAGCACAAGCCACCGGGATAGGTTCCCTGCTTGCGGTGGTGTTGGGCATATCGCAGAGCTAATTCGGTTTTACCCACGCCTCCCATCCCAGCTACGGCACAAATCGCGATACGCTCGGTTTGCTGTAATTGTTGATGTAATTGTTTCAGAGTTTCATCGCGTCCCACAAATTGAATTACACCACTACGGGGTAGATTGTGGGGAATTTGAGGTGAGAGTTGGTTGGGATGATAAATATCTGTATCACCATCCCAATTTCGACGATACAAATAAGTGGGTAATTGTTTTTTATCTAATGCCTTAAATCGCTGTTTAACCTTCTCGGTAATTACCTCCATATCTGGCGGAAAACTACCATTCGATTCCTCCGCCAAGGCTTCCCTCACCGCTTGGGAAAAATATCCGGTTTTTTCCTCGCTAACCTTTGCCTTTTCTCCCTCTCTCGTTGCTAGCAGAACAAACTGCTGACTTTCAGTTTTTGGCTTGCCACTGGGAAATGTCTTAGAGCCTAAATTCGTCGGTCGCCCTTGCGACTCTAAAATATAATTGGCACAGGCATCAATAATACAAATATGATGGGAAATTTTAAAACTATCTGAACTTAAATAAACCAGTAATGAATCCAAATCCAGATTCTGCCAATTCTGTTTCGTTGCATTGGCACAAAGTAGGCGACGGTTTCGGGTTGAGGTAATCAAACCATGTCCCGCCCAAAATAGATAAAGTAAATCCCCTTTTTTCTCAGACAGAACATCGGTAATTAGAGTGGTAATATTTGACTCGGTTGCTTCTTCTATTACCCATTCTGTTGACTCAGCCAATGTGCCATTTCCGGCTAACGGTGACAAGCACAGGCGAATATTGTCTCTGGGAACGCCTCGCGCACTAAGCCACTGAGCAAACTTTAGAGCATCATTTACCTGTCCATCGACATTCCAACTATTTTCTTGGTATTTCTCGATACCAACAACTAATCCATAAGTTTGTTCTGGTTTAACGCTAAATTTCATGTCCGCCTAAAAGGAGGATGTAGAGATGTGCCATGGCACGTCTGGGAGCTGGGGGAGATATCACCTTTGTAGTTATACCAAATCCGGGGAACACTATCCCCGTTATAACTCAGTCCGCGCAGGCGGACTTTGTTTGTGTAGCAGCGATTTCAATCGCCTCCTCTTGCTTACTTACGCTCTACCAAACATACAAGGTAACTCCTTTATGGCAACCGGGGTATAATAGCCTTCCATACTGCTTTATTTGTCCAGTATGCCCCATGCGATCGCGGAAAGGGTTGTTTGCTATCCACCAATACATCTTGCACCTTATTGGGGAAGACATTTGCGCCAATATAACTCAGAAAATCCCGCAAGTCATAGATATTTAACCAACTGGGAAAATAATCCGGTAGCGGTTCCCCGTATTCTAAACTGTAGAGGGCATTAATTTCATAGAAAAACGGCGCTTGAGAACCGGCTGTAATCAGCAATTCCACTTGTGGGAGAGGGTGTTGAACCAGCAAATCCACACAAGCAATCCCGCCTAAACTATGCGCCAATAAGACGACAGGAGGTTCCGCCTGCTCGATTTTAGCGCGAATGAAATCACGGATGCGATCGCCCCGACCTTGATAGAGCAAAATATCACAGGGCGTCGGTGAAACTGACTGGGTAATGATTCCCCGCCTGCGCTTAAGGTAAAACGTGCCAATTGGCTGTGCTAACTGAGATAGAGGCTTCACCACCCAATCCCCGATTCCCAACTCCGCCTCCCCCAACGCCAGACTCAGGAGTTTCACCACCTCTTCCCTTAATTCAGCATCGGTGAGTATGGGAGGATGTTTTTCCTGTTGCTCGCACTCAAACATTGCCTGAGCTACAATCGCTCTAGCTATAGCGTCACGGTACTCCCCCAACTCCTCTGAGGCGTTTTGTAATGCTTGATGATAAGCCTCACTCTGGATAACGGTATCTCGCGCCTGCTCAAACACCTCAGCGATTCCCGCCACATCCAGTTTGGCTTGGAGTTCAGTAGACGGATTCAGGCGTTCGACGCGAGAGTTTAATTCATCACCCGGTTGTTCTCCAAAGGGATTCCCCCCCGTCTCATCCCCAGGTTTCAGCGATAGTACCTGCAATTCATAGAGAGGATTGTTGTAGAGTTGTTGCCAAAGGACAATGGAATAATCCTCTTCTTCCTCATCTAAAGCTAATGTGGAATCATATAAAGGAATAGAAGCGCCTTGAGCATTCAGTTTTGTCCCTAATTCATCACCCCAAAGACAACGCTCAACCTTGATATCTGGGCGTTCAAGATGAACGGTTTTCTCGATGAGTTTGAATGTTTCTTCATATCCAGGATTCCGGACTCCGGTACCGTGGACAAACAAAACTGTTGTCATCGTTTTTTAACGGGGGCTATGGCTGAATGAAAGGACAAATCAGCCTTATTTCGGTAAAGTGAAAACCAACTGCTTTCTCAAAATTCTCAACAACTTGAAAACCCGGGTTTTTAACAAAGAATCAAGGTTTCCAATCCGTTAGCCTTTACCGATTCAACCAATGCACATTATCTCGTGTTTGTCAACCTTATCAATGGACAATTGATAATTGATAATTGATAATTGATAATTGATTAATTGGGTCTAAGACCTCTTCGTTCACGAAGAAATTAAAAAAGATTTTCCTTAATTTCAATCCTCTTCTTTTAAGGAGAGGTCATTATCCATTGTTCATTATCCATTGTCAATTTGTGAATTGTACAGCCATCCCACGCCATAATGGTTGATTTGGCGTGGGAAACATCAGGCTAAATCAGCTATACACTCGCTGTCACTTGCGCCTTCGAGGTCAACCGTTCGTAAGTGGATCGCATCTTCAGACCGACCAGAATTTGGAACAAGCCAGAGCCATTGTTAGAACCGGGATAGTCCTTGTGCTTGAGCAACAGTTCGGTCATCTCGCCATAGTATTTCGTGGAGGTGTTGCTGAGGTGACTTTCGATGTAAATCATCTCCTCTAGATTGTCAAACTGACCATCCACTTCCAACACGGAAACATCATGACCGAAGTAGCTATCTGGACCATAGTACAGCTTGATACCAGGATAGGCACAGGTCAACTTACGACCGCAGGGTCTCCAGTCAATGGTTGATCCTTCATCAAACAGATACACAGGCTCAAAGCCTTCTACACCATCTTTCTGAATCAAGCGCACCCGCAGGATCTTGGATTCCTTATCTTCTTTGATCAACTGAGTCGGTAATATCTGAATTACGACATCAGCAAACTCTTTTTGGGGTTCGATGTAAGCGGTAAAGTCAGGGCGTCTAGCGTTAATAGATGCCAGAATATCTTCGTAGGTATGTCCCCGTTCTGCCATGTCACGCTGGATTTTCCAGTTTATCTTCACTTCATCGCTGATATCAAGATAAACGCCGAAATCAACCAGCGATCGCACACGCTCATCATACAAGGGGTGCAATCCTTCAATGACCACGACTTTATTGGGTTCAACCCGTTCCGGTGGGTCAAGTTCACCCGTCTCGTGGTTATAAATTGGCTTATCAATTGCCTGACCATTTTTGAGCGCTTTAACTTGCTCATACATCAGGTCAAAATTGTTCGCCTTGGGGTTAAGCGCTGTCACCCCTGCCGCTTTACGTCCTTTGCGGTCTAAGCTGTGATAGTCATCCAAGCAGATGACCGTCATAAACTCTTCACCAAACAGATCTGCCAAGCGACGCAGAAAAGTTGACTTCCCGCATCCAGAGTCTCCAGCAACGGCTATTAATACCACGCGGTCTAGCTGAGTGGTCATAGTTTCCCTCTAACGCAAAAAATAGTTTCAAATAGAGTTTCCAGCAATCCAAGTCCCAAGTCTAGTCAACCCATCTGTTGATCGCGTGCCTTTAACCCGTTACAGATTGGCAACAGGTGTGAGTCTTTCCCAGGGGATAAGACTCCAGTCAGACACGGGTTAAGTATTTTATACTAGCGGCTGTTTGTGGATTTTACCAAAATGAGATTTTGTCTACAAGACTTAATGTTTCTCCTTAATTCCTTAACATAATCCTAAAGGGAGTTGTGCCAATTGGATCAATAAATTTAAAATTGACTCCATTTTGACCCTGGATCGGTCAGTGACTGAGTTCTCCTAGTTGAGCCATCTGCGGGAAATGGCGTCCTGGGCAGATACCCATGGGAGTCCGATAAGTTGGAGCTTTACGAACTCAACCGATTAGACGTATTCTAAAGTATACATGAACGCACTTGTAACCTAATTCATTCCCTCGCCTTGAGCCGAGGGGAGTTGGGAGCGTTGCAAAATGTTAAGCTGATAGTACTTTCTTAAGGCTTTACTGGGTTAATCTCAAACTCGGCAGTAGAGTCAGCTTGTGTTGCCAAAGGCAATTTTTGGTAAAGGATTGCACAAGTTCATGCATCGGCGTCATAGAACCCGTCGTTAACCCAAACAGGTCTGACGGGGGCTTGTAAAAAAGCATGGAGCGACTGAAACCCTGATGGGGAGGTTGCTTCTTTCGTCGCGGATTGATGAAGTGCTGTACTCATCAACATATCGTACAGAGTTGGTTTGGAGAGAAATAAAGCAATGTCTAGTTCAAAAGCGGCGGCTAATTCCGCAAACACCACAAACTTCGCGAATCGCCTGTTTCTTTACGAAGTGGCGGGCTTAAGTCAGAATACGGAAACTGACAAAATGGGCTATCCCATTCGTAGCAGTGGCAGCGTCTATATCACAGTGCCATACAATCGGATGAATCAAGAAATGCAACGAATCACCCGCATGGGTGGCACAATTGTCAGCATTCAACCTCTTGATGGCATGATGAATTCTAAGAATGGAGTCAATGGCAATAGCCAATCGACGGGTTCAGCCCAGCCAACGGCGTCCGCACAAAAAAGCCAGCCGATCATTCACGGAAAATCTAAACCGGGAGTTCCCGTTAATCTATACAAACCCAAAAATCCCTATCTGGGCAAATGTATTGAAAACTACGAACTGGTTGCCGAAGGGGGATCAGGTACGGTTCGCCACGTTACCTTTGATGTCTCTGGGGGTGATCTACGGTACCTGGAAGGTCAGAGTATAGGCATTATCCCACCTGGAAAAGACGAAAAAGGAAAGCCTCATAAACTCAGACTCTACTCCATTGCCTCCACTCGTCATGGTGATCACGAGGATGATAAGACTGTCTCGCTTTGTGTTAGACAACTGGAGTACAAGCACCCAGAAACCGGGGAAATCGTCTATGGCGTCTGCTCAAGCTACTTGTGCAACCTGCCAGTCGGCACCGATGATGTCAAGATTACTGGACCGGTTGGGAAAGAAATGTTACTTCCCGAAGATCCAGAGGCTACCGTTCTCATGATGGCAACAGGTACAGGGATTGCCCCCTTCCGGGCTTACCTGTGGCGGATGTTTAAAGAACAGCACGAAGATTACAAGTTCAAAGGGTTTGCTTGGCTGATTTTTGGTATCCCCTATACCGCAAACATTCTGTACAAAGAGGAATTAGAAAAACTACAGCAAGAGTTTCCCGATAATTTCCGTCTCACCTACGCCATCAGCCGTGAACAGAAGAACAAAGAGGGTGGCAAGATGTATATCCAGCATCGGGTGGATGAACATGCCGATGAACTGTTTGAGTTAATGCACAAGGATAATACCCACACCTACATTTGTGGACTCAAGGGTATGGAAGATGGCATTGATTCAGCACTCTCCGCTGCAGCCGAACGGCAAGGGATGAACTGGACTGATTACCAGAAATCTATGAAGAAAGCTGATCGCTGGCACGTTGAAACCTACTAATACGGCTTCCTTAACAGCTTCAGGACTTACGCCAATTTACCGTTGAATCACCATCTGTAGGGGCACGACATGTCGTGCCCCTACTCTATGCTGGGTTTGTGCCTAAGTCCTAAGCTTATAGAGTTGTCGCCATAAAGGTGAGGACTTTCTTGACACCGCTTCCAACTGCCTTTCTCTATAAAGTTGGCTCAGAAAGTTGCTCAAATCCTGAGAATTACGTTAAATTTAATTAAGCAGAAGTAAAGTTTCCTATTGAAACCACCATTTAAGCTGGGCTTTGTGCTAAACAGGAGGCTCTTTGAGAGCAAAAGCCAAACCAGAAAACAAATATCTAGAGGCGAATAAGCGATGAAATTTTCCTGGAGAATTCTCCTACTTTGGACAATACCCGCCCTTGTCATTGGGTTTTTCCTATGGCAGGGGACATTTTCTCCGGCTGTTGGTGATTTAAATCAAAATACTGCCAGCACCCGGATGACTTATGGTCGCTTTTTAGACTACATCGAGAAAGGGAGAGTCACGAGTGTTGACCTCTATGATGGCGGTCAAACGGCAATTGTAGAAGCGATCGACCCGGAGCTGGATAACCGAGTTCAGCGTCTACGTGTGGATTTGCCGGCTAACTCTCCTGAGCTAATCACTAAGCTGAGAGAGGCTGATATTGCTTTAGATACCCATCCAGCACGTCAGGATGGGGCAATTTGGGGCATCCTGGGAAATTTAATTTTTCCGATTTTATTAATTGGGGGGCTATTCTTCCTGTTCCGTCGTTCGAGTAATATTGGTGGCGGTCCGGGTCAAGCTATGAACTTTGGTAAATCCCGCGCCCGGTTCCAGATGGAAGCGAAAACAGGAATTGTTTTTGATGATGTGGCGGGAATTGAGGAAGCAAAGGAAGAATTGCAGGAAGTGGTGACGTTCCTGAAGCAGCCCGAACGGTTTACGGCGGTAGGCGCACGTATTCCTAAAGGGGTGCTGTTAGTCGGACCTCCGGGTACAGGTAAGACATTACTGGCAAAAGCGATCGCGGGTGAAGCTGGGGTGCCTTTCTTTAGTATCTCCGGTAGTGAATTCGTGGAAATGTTTGTGGGTGTGGGCGCGTCTCGTGTCCGTGACTTGTTCAAGAAAGCCAAGGAAAATGCACCTTGTCTGATCTTTATTGATGAGATTGACGCCGTAGGACGACAACGGGGTGCTGGTATCGGCGGCGGGAACGATGAACGCGAGCAAACGTTGAACCAGTTGCTCACTGAGATGGATGGATTTGAAGGCAATACTGGGATTATCATTATTGCCGCGACTAACCGCCCTGATGTTCTGGATTCAGCCTTATTGCGTCCCGGACGGTTTGACCGCCAGGTGATGGTCGATGCGCCGGATCTAAAAGGACGGATTGGTATCCTGGAAGTCCATGCGCGGAATAAGAAACTTGCACCGGAAATTTCCATTGAAGCGATCGCGCGACGTACTCCTGGATTTACTGGGGCAGATTTAGCTAACTTGTTGAATGAAGCCGCTATTCTGACCGCCCGTCGGCGTAAAGAGGCGATTACCATGCTGGAAATCAACGACGCGGTTGACCGGGTGGTAGCGGGTATGGAAGGCACACCGCTGGTGGATAGTAAGAGTAAGCGGTTAATTGCTTACCATGAAGTCGGTCATGCGATCGTGGGGACGGTGCTCAAGGATCATGATCCCGTGCAGAAAGTGACCTTAATTCCTCGGGGTCAAGCTCAAGGATTGACCTGGTTTACGCCGAGTGAAGAGCAAGGCTTAATTACCCGAGCGCAGCTTAAAGCCCGGATTACCGGGGCGTTAGGCGGTCGTGCCGCAGAAGAAGAGATTTTTGGTTATTCTGAAGTTACCACAGGTGCCGGTGGTGATTTACAGCAGGTGACGGGGATGGCGCGACAAATGGTGACTCGTTTCGGCATGTCCGATTTAGGTCCGTTGTCTCTGGAAAGTCAAGAGGGAGAAGTGTTCCTCGGTGGTGGCTTGATGAATCGGGCGGAGTATTCCGAACAAGTAGCCTCTCGTATTGATGAACAAGTGCGCCGCATTGTGGAACATTGTCACGACGACGCCAAGCGGATTATGCGGGAAAATCGCGTCGTGATTGACCGTTTGGTGGATCTGTTAATTGAGAGGGAAACCATTGACGGCGAGGAGTTTCGTCAAATTGTGGCGGAATATACTCATGTACCGGAGAAGGAGCAGTACGTTCCTGTGCTGTAATTTCGGACAGTTTAACTAATTCATTGAGTAGGGATGGTGAAAATCATCCCTATTTTTTTTGAAGCCAAGCTGCACTAGGGAATTAGTGATTTATGTTCTTGATTAAGATAGAATCACGCTCATTTCAACCCATGAGGCTGTTACAATGAGGTCTTCATTACCTAAATCCAAGTTGCCACCGTTGGAGAATGGCGATCGCTTGACTCGTCCTGAATTCGAGCGCCGTTACCACTCCATGCCAGAACTTAAAAAAGCCGAATTGATTGAAGGAGTGGTGTACATGGCTTCGCCGTTACGCTTTACACCCCACGCTGAACCTCATGGACGTTTAATCACTTGGCTGGGAGTTTATCAAGCGGCTACACCCCAAGTGCAAATGGGTATTGAGCCTACCGTTCGCTTGGATATTGACAACGAACCCCAACCTGATGGTGTTTTATTCATTAGCGAACAAAGCGGTGGACAAGTGACTATCTCTCAAGAGGGATACTTGGAGGGCGCACCAGAATTAGTGGTTGAAATTGCCGCGAGTAGTGCAGCGATTGATTTAGGGGATAAAAAACGTGCCTATCGGCGCAGTGGTGTACAAGAATACATTGTTTTGCAGGTATTTGACCAAAGAATTGATTGGTTTAGTTTACAGGATGGCGATTATGTTCCTTTGATACCGGATGAACAGAATAGGATTTCTTCTCTGGTGTTTCCGGGTTTGTGGTTAGATGTTCCTGTCATGTTACAAGGAAATATGCAGCAAGTGTTAACTGTCTTACAAACAGGCATTAATTCGGCGGAGCATCAAGCATTTGTCCAACAGTTAATCGAATCCCAGCATGGAGAAGGCTGCTGATGATTAATGTGATTGTCAAACCCAATACCATCGAGTTGCCAGCCGGAGCAGTGGTGAGAGTTCCTGGAACCTGGCAGGATTATCAAATATTGCTGGAACATTTAGGCGATAGCACTTCCCCTCGTGTCAAGTACCGCCATGGAGAACTACTGCTGATAGTTCCTTTACCTGAGCATGGTAAGCAACTAGACATTATCGTGGAAATGGTCAAGGTGTTGCTACGCCATCAGGGACTGAGGTTCGACTCTTACCACGAAACCACGATGGATTTACCCGATCATAGTGGTGTTATCCCGGATCATTTTTTCTATATTGGGGAGTTACCTGTGGTGGGAAAAAGTCGGATTGATTGGAGTAATGATCCGCCACCGGATTTGGCAATTGAGTGCGATGTTACCTCATTCACCAGTGTTAATGATTATTTGCCTTATCGAGTCAGGGAACTTTGGATTGTTCGCCAACAAAAGATTAAAATCTATCAGTTTCAGGATGGGCGGTATAGTTTGGTTGAGCAGAGTCAGTTTTTCGGTGGATTTGACCTGAATGCGATCTTTACTGAGTGCATCAAAGATGCCTATCAACTTGGATCTGGCGCGATTGATAAATTGAGCGATCGCTATCCTCGCCAACGGTGAAGTTGTGAATGGGGGGATTGGGTGTTAATTTTGGACGAGAGTAGATGTTGGATTTCATCCGATCCGGTTCAGCCGACGGTAACACTACAAATAAAAGAGGAGCAGTAATCATGGTGTTTATTGGTCTGCTAGTAAACCATACAATATTTGGCGTTGGAGTAATCATAGAAATTAAAGATAATAAATATGTTGAGATTTGCTTTATTGACGACCCCGAAAGGATTAGAATATTTAAGATTGAGTCGCTTGATGATGAAGTATTTATTCCTACAAAAAATTTATCGCTCAATGCAGAACAAGCGGAACGAATTGCAGAGGAACAGCGAAAACTACAGGCAAAACGCCAAGAACACGCTCGTCTTGAACAGCAACGTAGAGAACAAGAGAGACTGCGACTTGAAGCAGAGCGCCAGGAGAGGGAACGTAGACTAGAAGAAGAACAGCAACGTAGAGAACAAGAGAGACTGCGACTTGAAGCAGAGCGCCAGGAGAGGGAACGTAGACTAGAAAAAGAACAGCAACGTAGAGAACAAGAGAGACTGCGACTTGAAGCAGAGCGCCAGGAGAGGGAACGTAGACTAGAAAAAGAACGCCAAGAACGCGCTCGTCGTCAGGCAGAAAAGCAAATTTTACTTAACAGCCTGAAGGAGCAGTTTGAGCAAAACTTTCTCAATGTTTATAACTTCTATCAAACTCATTGTTCTAAATACATATTATTAGAAGAGTACCAGACGGAAAAGTCGAATTATGTTAAGTCTTGGATAAAAGAACACTTAGGTTCAGAACCTGATCTTGAACAAGCAGCAGCGATTGGTGCTGTTGAAGGGCATATCCAAGTAGTCGCGCGGGCGGGTAGTGGTAAAACCTCAACCTTGGTTAACCGAGCTTTATTTTTACAGAAACATTGTGGTGTTGCACCCAATGAGATGTTGCTATTAGCCTTCAATCGCAAAGCTGCGGAAGAAATACGAGAACGCCTCGCCTCGCAATTACACGATTCTATTCCCCATGTAATGACGTTCCACGCATTAGCTTACGCCCTAGTTCATCCTGAAGAAAGCCTGCTTTTCGATGAACCAGATGGCGCACAGAGCAAAAGCCGCGCTCTCCAGTCTGTGATTGACGACTACCTACGTCACCCAGATTACCGCCGAGAAATTCGCACCGTGATGATGGCGCACTTTCGGGAAGACTGGGAGCGCATTGCTGCGGGTGGCTACGACAAAAGTCCTGAAGCAATGCTGCGTTACCGTCGCTCATTGCCAAGAGAAGGGCTTGATGGAACATACCTTAAATCTTTTGGCGAGAAGGTCATTGCTGACTTCCTATTTGAACACAATATAAAATATAGATACGAGCTTAATTTCTGGTGGAATGGAGTCAATTACCGCCCCGATTTTACAGTTTTTACAGGAGACAAGCAAGGGGTAATTATCGAATATTTTGGACTCCAAGGTGATCCAGATTATGACGCCATGTCGGATAAAAAGCGAATTTATTGGCAAAATCATCCTAACTGGTGCTTAGTTGAATTTTCTCCAAGTGATCTAAAGAATCAGGGAAGGCAAGGTTTTCATGCTTTATTAAAGCGCTCTCTTGAAGATTTGGGAATTACTTGTAATCGCTTGAGTGAAGAAAAAATTTGGCATCAGATCAAAGACCGTGCGATAGACCGCTTTACCAAGGCAGTAGTGGGATTTATACAGCGATGCCGTAAACTGTTCCTCACCCCAGAAAGACTAACCAAAATTATTGATAATCATACCTATGCTAGCGATGTCGAGCGGCGCTTCTTGGAATTGGCAAAGATATTTTATCAGTCTTATCTGGAACGTCTTCAAGCAACAGGCGACGAAGATTTTGATGGACTGATGCAAAGAGCCGCAGACATAGTTAAATCTGGACAAACTGTATTTCGCCGCAAAACGGGTACTGGTGATTTCAAACGTCTTCGATACGTGTTCATTGATGAATATCAAGATTTTTCTAAACTTTTCCACGATTTAATACAAGCCGTTCGAGAACAAAATACTCAAGCGTACTTTTTCTGCGTTGGTGATGACTGGCAAGCCATTAATGGCTTCGCTGGTTCTGATCTCCAGTTCTATCAGAATTTCACCCAATTTTTCCAGCCCTCGCGTAAACTCAACCTATCCACCAATTACCGCTCAGCCACTTCGATTGTCGATATCGGCAATACATTGATGCAAGGATTGGGAACTCCCGCTCGTGCCTACAAGAATATATTAGGAAAAGTTGAGATTGTGGACTTGGAAACTTTTGAGCCAACCCAAAATGAATTAGAGACTCATCCAAGAGATAGCTTAACACCTGCTGTATTGCGCCTAGTAAACAAAGCGATTAAAGACAACAAAGACATTGTTTTGCTCAGCCGAAAGAATAGTTTACCGTGGTACGTGAATTACAGAGAGCGACAGAGTAAGTCGAGAAAAGGCGCACTGGATAGTTTTCTTCAGCAAGTGCGCTCCTATCTACCTGAAAACTCAAGGCACAAAGTAACGATATCGACAGCTCATAAGTACAAAGGACTAGAAAAAACGGTAGTCATCGTGCTTGATGCTGTCCCTCGTTGTTACCCGTTACTTCATCCTGACTTAATGTTTACTCGTATTTTTGGTGATAGTATAGAGCGGGTGGTTGGCGAAGAGCGCCGTCTTTTCTACGTGACATTAACTCGTGCCGTGGAACATTTATTTATCCTCACTGAAACGAACAACGTATCACCTTTTCTGGAAGAATTAAAGAGCAGAAAAACAATTCCTTTACTCAATTGGTCGGATTACCTGCCCTTAGTTGGTTCTACACAACGCATCACTGTTAAAGTAGGGAACCAAAATGGACGAGGTGGAAACGGCACTTACGCGATTAAAGACTTGCTCAAAGCTGAAGGCTATAACTGGAACAGTCGCTTGAACGCTTGGTGCCGTACCTATCCAGTAGAGAACTTCTCAATCGAACAGTTTTTGGATAATGCTGTGTGGATTTCTTGTGCTGTTGGAATTGAGGTGCGGTTTGATGATGAGTTCGAGAAGATGTTAGCCATTTATCATGTTGATAGAGGGCAATGGACTTGTACGATTGATAATCTTTTTTAAGTTAAAATTAGCGCGATCGCTCTCTAGTCAAGCTAAAATAGTGCAATAGAATTAGCGGGGTTTCTAAGCGCAAGTTTCTGGACGCAAGCATTACGCCCCTACGCTATAGACCAATAAATAAATTAATTAAACAATTTTCAATTCCCTAATTTATCAAAATAGAGGTACTAATTGATATGATACAGCAATTAAAAGCTGACCCAGCAACCGATATCATCTACCCCGACAGCGATGGTCAACCCATGGCGAAGAAATAGGGGAGAATTTTATTAACACGCGATCGCACGGCATTCCCCTGGATTTCCTGGGACAGATTTAGGTAAAATACCATTACCACAATCCCTAATGTAACATTCTTGAACTCAACATGACGTCCTTACCACAGAAGCGCCAACCAAGACGGGGACGGATATTCCCAGAATATACCATCCCGCCAGAAGAATTAGCCAGACGCAGAGCGAAACGCATTGAACTGGGCAAGCGTTGCCGAGTTATTTTTGAACGACTTCGTCCGGAACTGATTGAACAATACTACAATTGGTTCATTGCCATAGAACCGGATAGCGGCGACTATTTAATTGACCCAAAACTAGAAGGAGTGCTTCAAAAACTACGAGATCGCTATGCTAGCACCGACAGCAAACTAACAATATTTCGACTTAATGACACAGGCACCTGTGGTACGATATGATTGTCGGCAGATTCGGCGAAACAGGCGAGTTATTTTTTGACATAGAACTGATTGCAGCAAACGACGATTGCTTTGCCGTTGAAGCACTTCTAGATACAGGTTTTACGACAGGTTGGCTAGCAATTAACTCTCAAGATATAGACGCTTTGGGGTGGTCTTTGATTTCATCTGAAATTGAGATGAAAACGGCGCGAGGAGAGGAGCTTTTTGATATCTATGAAGGAAAAGTCATTATTGATCACCAAGAGTTTACCATTCCCGTTCACGTTGGAGAAGGACTACCTGATATTTTAATCGGTTCCCAGTGGTTAGAGATTATCGAACTAATCGTAAAGAAACGAAAGGGTATTTTGACTTTAGAAGTTCTGGAAAGCCAGTAAGGTTAAGTACTGTGTTAGTCCACTACAAATGACCAATAACAATCAAACTTCAACCAAATTCCCCACCACGCGATCGCGCCCTTGCACCTTTGCCTTATAAAGCGCTTGATCTGCCTCAGCTATCAGCCGATCTGGTGTAGTTCTTGGCGGCGGAACCACGCCAGCTACCCCAAAACTCAAGGTGACAAACTTACTCACCAAAGACCCCTCATGGACAATCGCCCGAGCCTTTACTTTCAACCGAATCGATTCTGCCACCTGCATTGCACCTCTGAGGGACGTATTCGGTAAAATAATCACAAATTCCTCACCCCCATACCGAGCCACCACATCCGCTGGACGCTTAACCGCTTTACGCAAAATATCAGCCACCTGTTTCAAGCACTCATCTCCCGCTTGATGCCCATAAGTATCGTTGTATGGCTTAAAAAAATCAATATCACACAAAATTAACGCCAGGGGCGCTTGCTCCCGCGCCAATCGTTTCCACTCCTGCTGCAACGCCTCATCAAACGCCCGACGATTGGCAATCTGGGTCAACCCATCCAAATCAACCAACCGCTGCAACTCCTGATTCATTTCCTCTAACTTCGCCTTCAACACCCGTTCCTGCTCAATTTTGCGACGCAACTCTGCCATAATCCAACGGGTTTGCAGTAATCGACGCACCCGTTGCCGCAGCACCGCCCAATGAATCGGTTTTGTGATATAATCCGTAGCGCCTGCCTCAAAAGCTCGGTCTACCGATTCCTGATTATTGAGTCCAGTAATCATCAGGATAGGGGGACAGTCCTGACCAAACATTTCCTGTAACTTAGCGCAACAGGTAAAGCCATCCATCACCGGCATCATCGCATCTAACAAAACAATATCCGGTAACTGTTCGGTGCAACGCGCTAGACATTGATGCCCATCCCCCACTTCCAACACCCGATAGCCCTCCTGCTCCATCGCCCGACGTAGCACCAGGCGTAGGGTCTTTTCATCATCCACAATCAATATCAAGGGTGAGTCATGCTGAAAGTCAGGCTCATTCATCATCGTTTCCTCGGATGCTCTTGTTGCAACGCGGCGACAACTCGCTCATACTCTGCATCAAACTGGGAAAGCAGGGTTAAGACACTCTCTAGGTTTCCCGTGCGACCCCGCGCTTCTAAATCCGCACACAGTTGTGCTAAACCCGTTGCACCAATCGTCAGACTTGATGATTTCAACGCATGGGCGGATTGGTGCAGAGCATTAGCATCATCATGAGCGATCGCACTATGAATCGCTTGTACCCTAGGAGGGGAGTCTTCCAGATAAGAGTCAATCACCTCCGCGATTAACCCCTCAAAATCGTCTCCGGCTATTTCTCTTAAATCTTGCAGCACTTGACGATCTAGGGCGGGAGTTGCACTAGAATCTGAGGGTGTTTCTGGCACCAATACGTCCTCATCTGAATGATCCGTTATGCTATCTCTGCCTGCTTGAGCCAGCACCTGGGAATAGTTATTCAACGCTTGAACCAGGGCTTCCGGTCGAATCGGTTTACTGATATAGTCATTCATGCCCACTTGCAGACATTGTTCTCGGTCTCCCTGCATCGCATGAGCCGTCATGGCAATAATCCAAGGTTGGCAAGCTGACGCCCCTTGAGCCCGGATGCGGGTAGTTGCCTCCAATCCGTCCATTTCAGGCATTTGCACATCCATGAACACCACCTGATAGGACTTACGACCCAGGGATTCCAGCGCCTCTTGTCCATTGTTCGCCACATCCGCGCGATATCCCAATCGCTGCAACATCTGGCGAGCCACCTTTTGATTGACCGCCACATCTTCGACGAGCAGAATGCGTAACGGTAGCTTCTGGGCAAACTGAGCCTCAAGCAGTCCCGATAAGCGCTCGCCCGGACGCACCGAGATTCGCCTACGTCCTAAAATTGCCACAAACACATTATAAAGCTGGGATTGCTTAATCGGCTTGGTTAGAAACGCCGCAAAGTTAGGCATATCATCGGGTTGGTAGGGGGTTTGGCGACCCACAGAACTGAGCATGACCAAGGGAAGTGGTTCACTCTTCGGTAACGCCTCAATGCGTAACGCTAAGGTAAAACCATCCATTTCTGGCATTTGCCAATCCAAAACCGCCAGATCAAAAGGTTCTCTTGCGGCTAACCAATTCAACGCTTGCTCTCCCGATTCCGCCGTTATCACCTCCATCCCCCACGACTGCGCCTGTAGGGTAATAATTTGGCGATTCGTAGCATTATCATCTACCACCAGTAACCGTTTTCCCCGTAACTCCGGTTGGGGTGTATCCAACTCAGCCGTGACCGAATGGGGGTCTGATTTCACCACAATCGTGAAATAAAACGTCGAACCTTTGCCCACCTCACTCTCCGCCCACAAGCGCCCACCCATCCGTTCACTTAAACGCTTACTAATCGCTAAACCCAGTCCTGTTCCGCCATAATTGCGGGTCATAGACGCATCCACCTGAGAGAACGGTTTAAACAAACGATTCATGCGATCGCGCGGAATGCCAATTCCCGTATCTCTGACTGTAAATTGCAGTTCGTAATCTTGGGCGTTGTCAATCCCACTTGGATAGGCTTTAATCTCCTGTTCCTGTACTTCCAGACGTTCCACCGGAACGTCTCTACGGGCTTCCCCAGACACCGCCCGACTCACCACTGACACCACCACTTCTCCCTGTGGAGTAAACTTCACCGCATTACTCAGCAAATTCACCAGAATCTGTCGCAGGCGGGTAATATCACCCACCACATTGCTTGGAGTTTGGGGTTCAATTAAATAAGCGAGTTCCAATCCTTTCGCCGCCGCTTGGGACGCCACTAAATCTAACGCTTCCTCAATACAAACATGCACATTAAAGAGATGTTCTTCTAATTCCAGTTTGCCGGATTCGATTTTCGAGAAATCCAGAATATCATTAATAATCGTCAGCAACGCTTCACCACTACTACTAATCGTATTCGCAAAGTCTCGTTGCTGAGGCGTCAGTTGAGTATCCAACAACAACCCAGCCATACCAATCACCGCATTCATCGGCGTGCGGATTTCATGGCTCATCATCGCCAGAAACTCACTTTTGGCTCGATTGGCGACTTCTGCTTCCCGTTTGGCTTTATGGAGGGCGAGGTTCTTCAGCGTCAGTTCTTCCCGCCGTTGTTTTTCCTGTTCTAAGAGTTGAGCTTGAGCTAAAGCAATCCCAACTTGCGCCGCTACCGCCTCTAACAATTCAATCTCATCGGCATTCCATTCCCGGAAGCGATCGCATTGATGTAAACAAATAATACCATTGGTCTGCTCCTGATAGGAAGTACGCACCGAAAGCATGGATTTAAGACCAATCTGACGACAAAGAAAATCCGCCCCCTCTAGTCGTGGATCAGTATAAACATTCTCGGAACTCACGGCTTGATCTTGCGCTAGCACCGCTTGGGTGTGAGGATTACCCAAAACTGGAATCCTTTGCTCTCGGGTAGACTCATAACCCGGTTCTAAATATTCCGCCACCAACGGAATTTGGGGAGAAGGCTTTGCCAAATAGGTATGAATCAAGCAACGATTCACGCCAAACACCTGACCCACTTGCGTCGCCGCTGTCTGAAAAATATGGTCACTATTTAAGCTTTGGCGAATTTCTTGGGTAATGTGTTTAAGCAGCAACGTGCGTTGTAATTGCCGCTCTAATACAGTTTTAGCTTGTTGACGTTCGATCTCATGACCTACCCACTGTGCCATGAGTTTGAGCAGTTGATGGGACGCCGAGGGATTTTTGGCGGTGAGGGTGGCGGGACGTTCTTGAACACTGAAAAAGCACAGCGCCCCATAAATGTTTCCGGCTACCTTGACACTCGTACCCAGATAAGATTTAATCCCAAACCTTAGACAGGCTGGATGATTTGCCCACTCTGTATCTTGAGCCAACTCAAACGCGATCGGTTCTTTGGCTTGGGTTGTTTCGCGACAAATCGTCTGTTCTAATTCAAAGCTATCCCCCGCCTGCACTTGTCTCGATCCATTGGGGGGAACTTGAGCCGCAATCACCAGACAGCGCCCTTTCTCAATCCGAGACACAATACCGACATCGTGACCAAAATGACGCCGCCCCAGGGCTAAGAGTCCTTGCAGGCGTTGCTCAAACGTGAGTTTGGGTGCAGCCGCGACTCGATATAAACCCCGAATTGCGGCTTCGGCTTGGCGCTGTTGTTGCTCAATCTGTTTGCGCTCGGTAATATTACGGATAATCCCAATAATCTGATTATCCAAAAATGGCACGAGTCTGGCTTCATAGTTTTGCTCTCCTTTTGCTAAGGATAAGGAATACTCCAGACTCACCGGGGATGGGCTCTGAATCACCTGGGCGATCGCCTGACGAATTTTCTCACTCACATCAGCAGGTAGGACATTGTAGACAGGCTGTTCTAGAAACTGTTCTGGCTCGACATATAATTCACTCCGATTGGTGGCTTTATAGTCGAGAATGGTTCCATCTTGACTCAATCTAAAATACAAATCCGGAAGGGCATTAAAAATCGCTTGCAGTTCTGAGTTTTTCTGATGTAAGGCTTCCTCCGCTTGTTTGCGATGAGTGATATCACCAAAGGTAACGGCAAACCCATCCCCTAATTTGACGGCGGCGATTTGAAACCAAGCCTGAATCCCGTCGTAGTGGTAATGAAATTCTCGCTCAATGGGGATACCGATTTCTGTTACCTGAACATAGAAATCAAAGAGTCCTTCTTGGCGATTTCCCGGCATTTCCACGAGTAAATGCCTACCCATGAGTTCCTCACTCGTCCGTCCCACCATGCGTTCGGCGGCGGGATTGATCAACAACCATTTAAAATCAGTAATAGTCCCTTGGCGATCGCGAACGGCTTCAAATGCCATTACCCCATCCAGGGAACTATTTAATACCCCAGATAGCAGGGATTGGGAATATTCCAGAGCGGCTTGACTTTCTTTTACATCTGTGATGTCTATGCAAGAACCGATATAACCCAAGAAACTGCTATCGTCACCAAACCGAGGAATACCTGTATCTAAGAGCCAACGGTATTCCCCATCAGCGCGTCGCAGTCGGTATTCCATGCGAAAGGATTGGCGACGGTTAAAGGCATAACTATAGGTTTGTCGGCAATTAGGCTTATCCTCTGGATGTACCGCCTCTACCCAACCCTCGCCGAGTTCATCTTCTAAACGGCGTCCGGTAAATTCTAACCAGGGGCGGTTAAAAAACGTACAACGCCCATCGGTTCCAGCCACCCAAAGCAGTACAGGCGCACTATCTGCCATGGTACGGAAGCGGGCTTCACTCTCTCGTAAGGCGGCTTCGGCTTGCTTGCGTTCAGTGACGTTGTGAGCAACACAATAAATTAATCCGTCTTCCACTAAGGCTTTGGCATTCCACAACAGCCAGCGATAGGAACCATCTGAACAGCGATAGCGATTTTCAAAGGCGATGGCGTCTTTCCCGGTTGTGAGACTTTCGGCTTCCGCCAGAGTCGCGGCGCGATCATCGGGATGAACCAATTCTAGATAAGGTTGGGCTAAGAGTTCAGCTTCACTCCAACCTAAGGTTTTTTCCCAGGCGGGATTCAGACGCCTAAAATAGCCATCAAACCCCGCAATACACAGCATATCAACGGACAGGTCAAAGATGCGATCGCGCTCTTGTTCGGCTTGGCGACGTTCGCTAATATCCGTTTGAATGCCAATATAGTGGGTGAGTTTGCCGTTACTATCGCGGATGGGGGAAACGGACAGTTCATTCCAGAAGCGTGTACCATCTTTGCGAGAGTTTTGCACGATGACATGAGAGTCTTGTTCGTTTTCTAACGCCGCTTTCAGCTTATCTAAGCCAGGTTGTTGATGATTATCCCCTTGTAAGAAGCGACAATTTTTTCCCAAAACCTCTGGCGCTGAATAACCCGTAATTTTCTCAAAGCCGGGATTGACGAAAATAATCGGGTTATCGGGTAAATTTGGATCAGTAATCAGGATACCATTACTACTCGCCGCGATCGCCCGTTCCAACAGTTGTAAGCGCACCTCAGCCTGCTTGGATTCGGTAATGTCGCGGGTGACTTTGGCAAATCCCCGTAGGTATCCGGTTTCATCGCGCAGTGCTGTAATAATGGTTGTACCCCAAAACTGCGAACCATCCCGCCGCATACGCCACCCTTCATCCTCAAATCGACCCATTTGGGCGGCAATTTGTAAAGATTGTTCAGGTTTGCCGTTTTCTTGGTCTTCTTTTAGGAAAAAACACTGATAATGTTGACCAATGATCTCTGACGCTGAATACCCTTTCAGACGTTGAACGCCTGCATTCCAGCTAACAATTTTACCCTCAGTATCAATTAGGTAAATCGCATAGTCGTTAATCCCGTCAATCAGCAGGTTTAAGCGTTCATCACTGGCTTGCAGGGCGAGTTCAGTGTGCTGGCGATCGCTAATATCATGAATCAGCCAGAGAATTACGACAACCTTTTCTTCCCTATCTTTAATGACGCTATTGAGGGTTTCACCGATAAAATTGTCCCCATTTTGGCGTCGATATTTAATGGGTTTAGACTGATTAAAATCCACAGAATCAGGATTCCAACTCTGTCGCTCAAACTCCTGGGGATTAGTATACAACTGTTGCCAGGGTTGTCCCACTACGGCTTCTTGCTGGTAACCAAATAGGTGAATAAAGGCTGAGTTGACCTTAAGGATAAAACCCTCTGTATTGGTAACAATGACCGCTTGGGGAATCGCTTGAAACAGGGTGGCGTAATCAACTGGTATAGTTTCAGTCAAGGTTTTGGGGGAATTGGGTTGAGCGGTAGCGTTTCTTTGTCTTTGAGTTTGTCTTAAGCCGGCTAAACCTGTAGCCAATAACCCAATTATGGCGAAAACACCGCCACATATTAACACTAGATGAATTGGGCTGGAACCGGATAGCCCGTCATTACAGCAATGAATTAACCCATCGATTAACAGTCGATTGAAAAAGGACAACATATAAACTCTACCGATCACAGAAACTTGGGCTTATTTGGCGCCAGTGATAAAAAGACTGAACTTCAGGTTAAGGGTATGACTTTAGAAACATCCCTGTTGCAAAAACGGGTCGGTTATATCTGCCATGCATAGAGTTGAACAATTAACTCGTGTATCTACCTACAACTAGACGGCAAAGATCCGCGCGAGTTTACGGATTTTTTATGTTAAACGGTAAAGAGTTAAAGAAAATTTACGTTTTTATCAGTAAATCAATCAACAAAGCTGACACCATTAAATGACGAAAAAGTCAAACCAATATTTTGTAGTTTTCCCTGAGAAATTCACCATTCAATGAAGCAACAAACATTGAGAGTGGCAAGCCGTCTCTTGATTGTGCCTAATCTGGCTAGAAGCGATTATCAATGTTCTAGACATTTAGATATTTTGCCGCTACCCACTTCAGCATTCGTTTGTTAATGATTTCTACGGGTTAATGGCAACATAAAAAATAGAACAGCTCAATTTCTATAATAAACGATCAAACACACTGTTGAAATACTCGGTGGTGTTAGCCGGGGCAAATAGAGACAGTCATAGACGTACCCATCCCAGAGTCGTCGGTATGCTACCTTAGCTGGGGACTCACCAAAGCGTGTATCCTCAACCCTGAGAATCCCAACCACAGTGAAGCCAATGCAAATCTATACCAGGCAATTGCGGGTGCGGCATTACGAAATCGATGTCCTCGGACATGTAAACAATGCTGTTTACCAGAATTATCTCGAACAAGCCGCCGTGGAACACGCCCAACTCCTAGGCTATTCTTTGGCACAATGCCGAAAACTGGGAGGTGTGTTTGTCATGCGTCGAATTGAAATAGACTATTTGCGTCCAGCTATAGCAGATGATACCCTAGAAATCACCACTTGGCTACAGCAGGTCAGGAACCTCAGCCTAAAGGCATGAGGCTTGAAAGAGAAATCTAACAAGCCATTCTGACCAGCTTAAGTCTTAACTGACTACGTTATCGGCAAGTGTTCAAGACCTACCAGTAGATGCGTAGCTAGTCTACTGCTCTAGAACCGAAAAGTTAAACAGTTTTAAGGTCACTGAAACAGTGCTTTTTGGATAGTTACCGACCGATAACATTGGCGAAGCTAACTTTACCCCAGAAATGGGAGACAATTGGAGGGGCAACCATACCCCTTCACCCCCTAAAAAAGTATGCGGTTAAAACCGCTACCGCGTGTTCCTCCCTGGTCTGAAGACACGGGGTTTCCCACAACGGAGGAGTTCTAATGAAATTCATCGATTAGCACAAGTGCAACCCTTAGTTATTGCCGAAGCAATCTGGGTGTGGGTGGATTTAGTTACGATGCGCCCACGGGGAATTCCTAAAGAAATTTTGACGGGTTTCGAGCAAATTCAGCCCGATAATAAGCTGTCAAAGACTTGATTTGAATGGTACTGACTTAAGCTTAAGCCTAGGACTAAAGTTTTGGATTATTCAGTAAAGTTTAATTGACTTTATATTTAAACTTTAAATATATTTACAGGATCTTAAATTTTTACCGGAATGCAGAAACGAAAGCGCTTATTTAAGTTGATATTTTTATTAATTTTGGTCGCATTGGTTCTATCGTTTGTTATTAATATTTTTCTATTCTCTCAAGCAAAATCATACTACATACAGCTAAATAAAACCAATCTCGATCCCTTCGGACTACAAACATTTAATAACGATTCATTGCCCGATAGTTCATTAACTACATCCCCAGTAACCGTCGTCTTCTTTGGGGATTCGCGAGCAGCTATGTGGGTTGCTCCAGCAAAGCTCAATGGCTTTTCTTTTATTAATCGCGGCATTGGCAATCAAACCTCAACTCAGGTCTTGGGACGTTTTGAGCAACATATTTTACCCTTAAACACCGATATTATCGTTGTCCAAGTGGGAATTAACGACTTAAAAGCAATCCCACTATTTCCTCAGCAAAAAGCCACCATTATCAGCAACTGCAAGGCTAATATTCAACAGATTGTCGCTCGTTCACTAAACCGTGATGCAACTGTGATATTAACAACCATTTTTCCCATTGGTCCGGTTCCGCTGATTCGTCAACCCTTTTGGTCACCTGATGTCGCCCAAGCGGTTAAAGAAGTCAATGCTTACCTCTACTCACTAAAAGCCAAAAATGTCTTAATTTTAGATGCCTATTCGCTCCTGGGTGAGAATCAGCAAGTGCAAAGCCAATACGTTTACGATACTTTGCACATCAACCGCAGGGGGTATAAAGCGCTTAATCAGGAGTTGACAAAGATGCTATCGACTTGGTTGATAGATAACAGTATTAATAATTCATAAGTTAATTGTCGGCACAGGTTTAGCTACTGTAGGGACTCCCTCAATTGATCAAGAAAGCAAATCTGACCTGCTCACCTTGAGGATTGGCTTTAATTAGAGAATGGGTAGATCTATCTACGGGCAGAAGCCAAGGCTGTCGTTAGTAGCTAGGATATCATTTGATATTTCAAATCAATTTCGGGTTGACGCCGAAAAGGAGATTTCAATGCTACAATTTTTGATCATTTTTCAGCGACGGATTGGCACAATGCTGTGGGCTTTCAGTTTAATCACGTTAATAAATGTAGGGAATTTATTGCTCGTGAATCATCAAGCCGCTTTAGCCGCCTCTGATACGCCCTTAACGACTCCACCGACAGCAGAAAAGACTGAATTAGGATTCTCGTCGCCGCAAGAGAAAGAAGAGGCGTATGAGGAAGCGACAGAAGCACTAACGAAAGATCCCAAAAAAGGGGTGGAAAAACTTTACGACGAGGAAATGGAAAAATATAAAGAATCTCAGCCGGATAAAAATGTGTTAGAAAAGGCAAAAGAGGTGATTGAAGGAATAACAAACAACGATTAAACGGAAGTTCCCCCCAGCCCAAAAATCGCCACTGTTTCACCGTGCGACTTTGCAGCATTGTTTAGTCGCCCTACTTCCATACAATCGAGCCAAACCTTGAATTAGGGGGGATTCCAACCTATTGTCAGCCACAGTGCGATCGCGCTGATATTATAAGTCAGAGCTATATACCAGCTTTCGACAGCCCAACTACAAGGGCAACTACAAACCGACTAAATGTTAACTTTATCTTAAAAAAGTAACAAAAACTACACTTTATTGACAATTTAATCAAGTCTCGTGAAATAATCATAGTAAGGGCAAATCGCATCGGCTTTAATCTTTCCTCGAAAAAGGAGAGATTAAAACGCTGCTTTGTTCATCTGTAAGCGCTATCCGTCGAACAGTGGACAGTAATGGACAACAAATACCAAAACTGTAGAGATAGCCAGTCTCAGTTCTTTAATGAACTACGCTACCTGGGTCATGACACCTTAAGGTGCTTTCCAGCTTTAAGCTACTGTCGCTCAA